>NZ_FWZT01000001.1:300000-485354 GCF_900177345.1 Pseudobacteriovorax antillogorgiicola | reverse complement strand
CGAAAAAAACCAACTCAGGATGGGAGATCTCTTAGACGATACCGAAAGCGATGGGTTGTCGAGCGATTTTTCTCTTGGCTTTTTTCCTATCGAAGAACCAAGGTTCGATACGAGGTGAAGATCGATAACTTTCTAGGAATGGTCTATCTTGCAACCATGTGCATTGGATTTAGGCATATATGAGATCCGCTCTAGAATATTGTCCGAGGTAACATTTATAAGTGCAGGGAAAACAGCTATTACTAATCGATCCAAAGGAAAATCAAGGCAGAATAGCGAGTGCGATAAGTTAGGGCAAAATGTTGCTCAGAGAGATGAAATCATAGCCAACCTTACGGTAGCCAATACGGTTTTAAAAAAAATTCGGACCTATAAAGCTCACTGCCACAAGCCGTAAGCTAATCGACGAGTCTGTCAGCGAGAACAAACACTCAAACCTCAAGAAGACTCTCTTGTGGCTTGGTATTGCTCGTTCCAGTTGGTATCACAAACCTCGACTTCAAGCTTCGAAGCGAGGGCCAGCTAAGAAGCAGTTAGAACCAGCTATCAAAGAAGTCGTGGTGAATATGACTCCAAAAAAACCCTTGGTATGGTTACAAAAGAATTGCCGTGATGTGCCGTCGGGAAGGCTACCAAATTTCCAATAGAAACGCGTATCGTGCTATGAAGGAAGAGAACTTGCTTCAGAAGAAGATGGCGCGTGCAGCCGAAATTTACCAAGCATCAAAGCTCTATGAACTGCTGCCTACAGCTCCAAATCAGCTTTTTTAAACTGACGTTACCTACATTCATATACCTGGTCGTGGCTGGTGGTATGCCGTGACTGTCATTGACTACTATTCTCGCTATCTTCTCGCTATCTTCTCGCTATCTTCTCGCTATCTTCTCGCTATCTTCTCGCTATCTTCTCGCTATCTTCTCGCTATCTTCTCGCTATCCATCTAGCTATCCATCTAACTTCCAGCTACGGTGCAGCCGAATGTTGCCATGCATTGGAGTTGGCTCTTGCTGAGGCAGCAGCTAATCATGGCCCACTTAAGCACAAGCCTAATATTGTTACCGATAATGGTTGTAGCTTTATCGCTGAGAAGTTTCAAAAATACTGCCGCGACGGTGATATGAATCATATCCGGATTCAGTATAGGGCACCAACCCAGCTAGGACTGCTGGTGCGATTTCACAAGACCCTAAAAATGGAAGAGGTTTATTGGACCTCTATGACAGCGTAACAGAGGCGAGAGACAAGTTGGAGGCCTTCCGCAAGAGGTATAATGAAAGCCGCCCTCACTGGGCGTTAAGGCCGTCTGAAAAGGCTGACCCTGTAGTCCCAAAAGAAGTCTACATCGATGAGGCTGAAATCATTATTCCGAAATGGCAAGGATGGGCTAAAGGTGCGAAGACAAAACTCGATAAGGAAGTTGAACACATCAAGCTTCAGGAAGAAAATTCTCTCTCAGTAGATCAGGGTTCCTGAGTCCAATGAAACTCCGTTCCAAGACAATGGTAAGCCGACAGCACTAAAAGTTACATCGTACAGTCTTTAACTTTAACCTGATTTAGATCTTTTCCTGCCCAGTATATGCTATAAGGTAGCCTGTTGATACACTCTATTTTTCCTGGGTTTATCCTTGCCTTAGCCTTTGAGTACTCTCTCGCTTCACCCGGGAATGTCTCTTCAAAACTTAGCCCTTTGGAAGTCAATCTGTCTCTCGTTTGAAGTATATTGATAGTAAGGAGAATCAGACAGATACCTGGAATATATCTATGCGACCGGAATCTTGTGGCTACTATAAAGCTACATATAAAGGGAATAAAGAGCCAATACCGAAGCTCGTGTGACTGAGGGATGAACATAAGTAGAATCATGTAGCTAGTTAGAATAGCAATCGGAAAGCGATATTGTCCATCACGAACCACTGTCCTACACAGAGTATAGATAAAGAAGCATACCAAAATCAGAGACCACCCCCCCATTCTATGATGCGGGCTTTTAGGCCCAGACTCGAACCCTTGATCGAGACTATATCTAAACCCAGGGTGGGAAAATCGACTTATCTCAAACGTAGAATATAAAAACTTATATGCAAACGAATGATCATAAAGATTTTCAGGTTGTTGAGGGAGCTTTTTGCTAATAACTGTTCCATCAATGTCTAAAAGACTATTAACAATAGGTGGCGACAAAGGATGCGTGGGATTTCCGAAGAGATAGAAGTTGCGGGTTGGCCATATTGCAAAAACAACAATAGCTAAACCTAACATAAGTATTGAGTATCTAAAATCAGTCTTGTTGTATCCAAAAACTATGAGTAGTATATAGCAAGATACATTAATCCCCATAAATGGCCAAGCTTGATATTTCGACAGCATCGACATAAATAGCGTTACTAAAAACACCAATCCATTCAACCGAGACTGAGAGTCTCGGTATACAGAAAGAAGAGCAATAAAGTTTGATGCAACCATTGATCCTACAAAAAAATCGATATAGCCGGATGTAAGATGATATATCACTAGTGGAACTGACAGACAAAGAGATAGAAAAACTGCTATATTTGTCTGACTTCCAGTTATCTTAAGAGTTCCACACATAATAGTAAAACCCACGAAGTTCACTAAATTCGCAGCAGGGAAATGCTCAGTAGAAACGACAAGGGCACCTTGTATAATATGAGGCAAAGGAGGGAAAGCTTCGTAAAGCTCTAGAAGATGATCCATAGGGATGAATGTTGTCGCATCGTAATGCATTAAGGAAAATGGAAGATGATAAGCTAAAAAATCAAAATCTCCGCTGAAGTATAGCATAGATCTAAAGAAGAGATGCACGATAAGTAGAACAACCAAAAGGCACAACGAACTGAAAGTCACCCGATTCATTGCAATCTCCAAGGATAAGTATGGACCAATTCAGAATACATATAGCAAGAGTGACACTAAAATTGAGGGAAGTGATTACATCTTACATTTCAAGAATATGCGGGTATAGTCCGCTAAGCATACTTGAATGGATGCCCACTACTAGCCCGAATATCAACATAGCAAGACTTCCCAAAACTCTTGTGGTTATTCCCTTCAAAGATAAATCAAATCTTACCATTGCTTGTATCAATTCCTTCATAGTTTCACATCAAACCTTAGAGTGTATCAAATTTCGTCTCGTTAGCAACAACAGCAGGGATAATGAAATTGAAAAAGTTAAGGAGTTTTGTTGTAAAAAAAATCTAGATTTCGAAGTTGTACAGTTCGAAGGTGTCTTCAACTATAGCGCGATCTGTAATTTTGCTGTATCCACATGTTCAGACGTAACTGTTGAAAACCTATTTTTTCTGAATAACGATATTGAAATAGAAAGCAAAGATTTACTTCTAAGAATCTCTGAACTACTTGACAAGAATACGGGCGCAGTTGGTTGCCGACTTCTTTATCCCGACAGATCGACTCAGCATATCTTTCTTGCTCCTGGGGTAAAGATAGTTGGTGCCCATCCTCTGAAAGGCACCAGATTAACATGCCTGCCCAGTGCAATAGAAGTACCTGCAGTAACGGGCGCAGCAATGCTTACACACATTGATACTTTCAATTCAGTGAATGGATTTGATGAGATGCTGCCATCTGTAGGGCAAGACCTAGACTTTTGTTTAAAAGTTGCCCATTGTGGATATAAAATAAAATCTCTTTTAAATTGTGAAGTTATTCACTTCGAAGGTGCGTCTAGAAAAGGAAAAAAAATTCCCTCCCAAGAAGTCGAGTATATCTATCAGAAATGGGGTAAATTTATAGAGGATAATCCGGGCTACCCGCAGAATATAAGTAGGTGGCAAGAACGTCCTGTTATTAGGCTAGAAAGCGCTCCGTACCCCTGGAGAAGTGTAATAAGATAATAATATTGATCTATTGAGATTTTAGAGATTTTTCTTGATACAAAAATCCTTTTGCTCTATAACCCTAACTCTTCGCACCCGTAGCTCAGCTGGATAGAGCATCTGACTACGAATCAGAAGGTCGGGCGTTCGAATCGCTCCGGGTGCGCCACTAAGTTTCAAATTTCCTTCCAGGAAACAAGCCTGTCTCAGTAATCGTAGCTTCTTCTTGGTAGTCATCATCAGTGTTAATGTTCCAGAGATCGTAATTCGCATTCTTCGTAAGATTTTCAGCAGCCAAAATGCCCATCAAAATACTATGGTCTTGATTGTTATATTTGAAAGAGCCGTACCGTCCTATTGGAGTAAGCCCCTCAATAGATTTTAGGTGTTCTACCACAATTGACAAAGTCTTCGTGTAACCAGATTCATATATAGGGTAGCTTCGTGGGATTCGCCGAACACACCCGTTTGTAACCACAGAGTTTCCTATTAAACCTGTCATCAGAATCTCTTTTTTGGCTAGATTTATGAGCTCATCGTTTGACATCTGCCATAGGCTCTCATCAAAGTTAGCCCAGTACTCTAGACAAAGGATAGTCTTAGTTGATTCTCCTACGATATCCTTAGTCCAATTTCTAAAATTGGTTACCCGACCACACTCTAAATCGGACGAATGTACGTAGACCCAGTTATCCGGGAATAAGTTCTGAGAATCCACCTCTAAGAATACAAGTAGAGTATTCCGAAACTTCAAGCTATCAACGGCTTGAGCAACAGGCTGAGGAAGATTCGGAAGGCTATTTACTAGATGATTTAAAGGCATGGTTGATATGACTTCATCAAAAGGTTCTATATGGTCGTCTTGGAGTACCACACCAAGAACTCGATTGCCCTCGCAATGAACCCCGCGAATAGGTGTTTCAAAGAGGACGTCGCAGTCCCGAGATCGCAGAAAATCGGCCATAGCTTCATAGACCGCACCAGTCCCACCGTGAGGGTAAGCAAATTGGTCGACTAGAGTTTTGTGCTTATTTCCCCGTCCCTGCATCAGAGCATTCCATACAGCCCCAAACAGAGACAGCTTCTTGATTCTCTGAGCTGCGAAATCAGCATCAAGCTCGTCACATTTAATTCCCCAGAGTTTCTCACTGTAAGTCTTAAAAAAGATCTCATAAAGCCTCTTGCCGAATCTTCCTTTTACCCAAGCCTCAAACGTTCGGGGATCCTTAACTTTAAGAAAAATTGCGTATACAAAATAACTTAAAACACACCTCATAGCCTCAAAGATACCCAGGTTGAAAAGGGCATCCATTGGTTTAAGAGGGTAGTGAAAGAACTTCTTCTTATAGTAAATTCTTGTAAGCCTATCTACCATCGAGAAATTTCGCCCTACAACCTCTAACCAGACTTCATTAATCCTCTTTTCATTGGAAAAGAATCGATGAGGGCCTAAATCAACTTTTTGCCCCCATAACTTAATCGTCTTAGCCATCCCACCAACGGCATTGTCAGCCTCATAAACGGTAACATGATGCCCTTCTTTACAGAGTTGATACGCAGCAGTCATACCTGCTGGGCCAGCCCCAATCACGGCCACTCTCTTCTTCAACCTTAGATAAACCTTTTTTCATTGATCTAATTTTAGCTTAAGTGGATGATAGCCTGTAGATGTACTGAAATCTAATAGTTTTGGAGATTATTTCATGGCAACGAGTAAACGTAAGGGTATAATTCTAGCTGGTGGCTCAGGAACAAGACTTCACCCACTAACACTAGCAACAAGCAAGCAATTGCTACCTGTTTACGATAAGCCAATGATCTACTACCCGCTCTCTGTATTGATGCTATCGGGAATTCAAGACATCCTGATTATTACTACTCCAGAAGATGCCGAGAACTTCACCCGCTTACTGGGCGATGGATCTCAATGGGGCCTCAATCTATCCTATGCCCAGCAACCAAAGCCTGAAGGCCTGGCCCAAGCTTTTATTATTGGCGAAGAATTCATTGGCGGAGATGACAGCTGTCTTATCCTAGGGGACAACATCTACTTCGGCCATGATATGACTAAGTTTCTTCGCAGTGCTGATGAGCGATCGCGAGGAGCGACTGTCTTTGGCTACTATGTCAAAGACCCTGAAAGATACGGTGTAGCTGAGTTCGATGGTGATGGCAATGTGGTCTCCTTAGAAGAAAAGCCTTCCAAGCCAAAATCAAACTACGCAGTGACGGGACTGTATTTTTACGACTCCGATGTCATCGATATTGCCAAGAATCTTAAGCCCTCGGCTCGAGGAGAACTTGAAATTACCGATGTCAACAAAGTCTATCTCAAACAAGGCAAGCTCTCTGTAGAACTCCTAGGTCGCGGAACAGCCTGGTTAGATACAGGCACTCATGAGTCCCTTCTAGACGCTCAAAACTTTGCAGCAGCTATAGAGAAACGACAGGGCCTAAAGATAGCTTGTCCAGAAGAGATTGCGTGGCGAATGGGGTTCATCGACACAGAAGAGCTGGATATCCAAGCCGACAATCTCCTAAAAAGTGGCTATGGTGCTTATCTGAAAGATATTATTGCTCGAGAAGGTCAATAGTATATTACAAAAAACTAAGAATTTCTCATCTAATCAAAGTTGAGACCATCCGGCTCAACGCCGGAGCTGCCGTCAAACCAGGCGAGTCTACCCCACATAATTCAATATACCCATCAACCCCAAGATCAGCAGGACCTTTAACCCAAAAGTCCTGGTAAACTTCACCATTAAAGATCAACTTCGGTCGAATTCCACAAAAGTCAGCTGAAAGATCACGGGGCTCAAGGCCATGAAAACGCTCACACACGTCATGAATCATCGCATCAATGGGATCTTTGTTAAGAGCATAGTCTAAACGATCAACTAGTTCTGTATCAGGGCCAAACCGCACACCTTTATCGAACCCTATTACATTGTGAACCCCAAGCCCCATCAGATCCTTTTCAGGCGTGGGATAAATTAGCCAAGGGTGTCCTAGCTCCTTAAAGGTTTTTATATAGTTTCCTTTAACAAGTTGAGGCTCCAATCCCTGCAAACCAAGACTGTTCCTAAGGTCTATGGCTCCATGCCCAGCACAGTTGATCACCCAATCGAAGGCCACAGCTCCATCCTGTGTGACAACCTCAACACCTCTGCCTTCAGATCTTAGGCCGCGAACAACCTGATTAAGGTATATAGCTCCTCCAGCTTGTTCCATAGCGACAGCAAGAGTACGGATCGCTGCGGGAACATCGATGACAGAGCTAAACTTAGAGAAAAAAGCACTTCTACACCTGACAAACTCATTAAGATCACGAATCTCTTTTGAACCAGCTAAGTGCAATCCAGGAACTTCATTTTGACAAGCCTGCTCGTATATCCTATGCAGCTCGGAATCATCGGTCTGACGAGCTACAATATACTTTCCACAATTGCGAATCTGAAAGTCCATGGTTCGAGCAAGCTCATGCCAACGCCGATTCCCCTCAATGCACAGGCGATGCTTTAAGCTATCCGTAGGATAGTAGATCCCAGCATGCAATACCCCGCTATTTCTGCCTGATGACGCATCGCCTAGATACGACGAGCCCTCTAAGAGGGTCGGCTTGTAACCTGCTTGACACAGCTCCCATCCTACAACTAGCCCTAAGATCCCACCACCAATGATGCATACTTCCATGCTCTCTCCCCACTCTAAGCATTGGTATCAGGGTAAATCTAGACAAACTGTTAAAAAATAACTTTGCATCAGCTTCAACCCTAAGAGTAGAAGCAAGACTCAAATACTGACCATCCCCAAGCTTTTCACACTTTCTCGGGTCGTTTACAATAAAATGGTCATTAATTAAACTCGAATTCTCACCTAGGAGAAGCCCGTGACTACTTACCTCACTTCGAGAAGCGCAGTCGCTCTCATGCTAATCATAAGCACCCCCACCCTGGCCAATAATGAACCTAGCATTGACTCACTAACGAAAGCTGTATCGAAGCTACTGGTAGACATCAATCTTCTCAAGAGCAAACAAGCTGGTGTTATCGAAGCCTTTGCGGGTACAGAAGTGCCTGATGGTTATCTCCTATGTGATGGCAGAGAGGTTTCTAAATCAGAGTACCCGAACCTCTATAAAAGAATTGGCAACGCATGGAACAAGTTCAATAACAGTGCCAACCCAACAGAAGGAAATTTCAGAGTTCCGAATCTCGTAGGCCTCCACCTTGAGGGCAGCTCTACTCCTGGAAGATACCTGCCTCAAAGCGTTAATCCAGCTGGCCTCAAGGTATCCGGAACAACGTCCTCTGGAAGCAATTCAAAGTGGGTTAATAACGGCGTCTTTCCGGTTGCCGGTGGGGGTAATCAGTGGACAAACCATGCCATCACCAGGGGTAATCAGCTATCAGGTGTGAGAGGAAACGGCACATACCCAGGGCAAGATCATACCCATAGCTTTAGCGCCAATGTCACAGGGCCAAGTAGTACGACAAGGCCGAACTCCGCGACAGTGCTCTACATAATCAAATACTAAGTTAAAATATGGGCAGGGTTAGTTATTGGAATCTTTGCAATGACCTACATAAAACCACCATAAAAATTTATGGCAAAAACAACTAGCATCATCCAAACAAACTAGCTAAGCTGCGAGCAAATATCGGCTTTCACGAGGGAAGTAGGAGTTGCAGCTCCCACTTCCAGAACAACGGAGCCTAGCAATTAACCGAAAGAAGACCCCACCGTTCAATCAGAACGGAGCGTATCTTACCACGGACTTCTTTTCAATCAGCTAGTCGCTCCCTCAAGGACTGAGGGATTAAAGATGTCAGACATTCGTTCCAAATTTCCACTGGATCACAGAGTATTTCGCGGCGGTCGCTATCTAGAAGCATTCGCCTCCTTAGATGACATAGATCATTTCGAACTACTCATCTTGCTCTATTTAGGCAGCAAGATGCCATTCGACAAGGGGTTTGTGGGTCAGGTCGCGTTTCCATCCGTAGCAACCATCTCACGGCAGACAAAGATTCCCGAGTCAACCTTGCGGAAAAAGATCAAGAGCCTCGTCAAGAAGGGTTATCTCATCAAGAACGAGAGGATTTTGATGAACGAAAGAGGTCACTGGCAACAATCCAGCAATGACTACATCATTACTAACGACAGCTTCGAGGAATTTGAAAGAGTCAAGTGCTCACAGCAGTGGATGCAGCTTGAGAGGAAACGAGCTGTCGGGCAATCTGAAGTACATGATTCATCCCTCTTTCCTCCAGATAGCCCGGCCCCCAGCTCTGTGAGCATCAGGGAGGCTCCTCCTGAGCGCCGTGGCCCCTGTCAGAGGCAGACCAGCTTCCTGAGCTGATCCAGCGCCGCTCCTTTAACTTTATTGCCTCGCCACAACACTTGGTCGAAAGCCTGTTTGGTCAAAACCTCAGCAGAGCTAGAAAGCGGCTCGGCATTGAGCCAGAAAAAAAAGCTCCAAAGAATTCTCAGGAGCTAAGGATTGCTATAACCCAACGCTTACAAAGCGCGGACCAGCTTTCGCCACAGAATCGAAGTCGACTCAAACTGCTCTTAGAGTCCTTTTCCGATCTGAGCTATCCTGAAATGCTTAAACTCTTTGAAAAGTATGCAAATAAGACTTAACGAAAAGGAAGTTCAAGAAACCAAATATTGTAACACTATGCCCTACATTCCACCGAGGCGCTGTCTCGCTGACGAAGCAGCGAGCTTGAAGGGAGAATTTTATTCTGCCAAAAAATAGACTAAAAAAATATTATGCTTACAATACACCTGTCTAGTAAGCATATCTCCTAGCATCGAAACCCTAGGCTTCCAGAACATTTTGGCAAGACTAAGTCAAAGGCTCACAAATATGTTCCTAATCCCCAAAAAAACCCCTAAAATAGTCTGATAACCAAAAGGGGAGGGGAGCCATGGAAGCGGCCCACAATATTCCAGTGCAAAACCAACGACCACCGACTGAGGCCCTGAACCCAGTGGATAAGAAGTCTGCGGAAGCTCCTCAAAATCGGGTTATCCTCTATATCACTCGTCCGGAGGAAACGAAGAACTGTAACTTTTGGATTGGGCTCTTCAAAAATGGCGTAACTATGCCTCAGGAACTCTACGAACACGACAATATTGACGAGGTATACTACAAGGCAGCACACGAAGGGGTCGCTGACCAGGAAGCTCTCTTGATATCCAATACAGAGAAGGACCCTCCAGAGCATTTTTACCTTCTTCCTTTGGACGAGCTTAAAAAGTCCCCTGATCGCATCATTGAACACATCTATGATGTCCTTAAGGCCATGGCTCCAAAGAGGGCAGGCTTTTATTTTTCCCGTGATCTCATTGATCAAGCCACCAGCCTGAGCCTACTTAAAAAGGTCTTACTAGCCTGCCGCCTCACTCCAACCAAGGAGTTCTATTTGTTCGCAGGAAAGCATGGTGTAAACTCCATTTTAAACACCGCTCTCGACGTAAAGGTGGAATTAGAAGAATCCATGGATGTCCTAGTATTTCATTGATATTCATCCAAGATACTTTCTATTTTTAGAAAGACTCACTTTAAATTTAATAATTACAAATATTTAAAGAGAATAAGGTTGATTCATTCGATCGAGTGTTCCAGTCACCTTCCTCCCCTAAGTAGTGATATGAGAGATAGGGAGTACCAGACATATCAGGTAGTCTTCCAAAAAAGATCCTTAGAAAAGCCGACCGAAAAATTCATGCCTAAAAAATAGACAGAAACTCATAGCAGAATCGCGCCTCATAAAATGCTTCCAGTTGAGATGCTGCAAAATGAACCCTAAAGGACCGATTCTATCAACTAGACGGGAGATATTTACATGCAAAGCAAAGTTATCCACAAGAGCCTGTGGAAAACATGTGGAAAAGCTGTGGAAATGTCCGAAAAAATCAATGTCAGCTAAGTCATAAAAGGCAGGTTTGACAATTGGGCAAGAGTTTGAAGGAATGTGCTCAATTAATGAGCACAAAAGATGAGAAGATTGGAGCGACTGCTTTCGGGCTTAGGGCTGGAGTTGATAAAACAAACGTGAAGCACACCAAAAACAATCACGGCTAGAAAATATTGAATTGTCAGATTTAATAGATGGAACTGAACTACCAAATATTGCAGAAAAATAAGTCTCTGAAGAAAATATCTATATTAGGAATGCATCTGAAAGGAAAGAACGCTGTATCTCGAATAGTTTAGGAAGAAACGTGGCGGAGAGAGAGGGATTCGAACCCTCGGACCAGTTACCCAGTCGCATCCTTAGCAAGGATGTGCATTCGGCCACTCTGCCATCTCTCCGAAATAGATATGTCTGAACTTTTATGGCGGAGAGAGAGGGATTCGAACCCCCGGTGAGTTACCCCACAACGGTTTTCAAGACCGCCGCCTTCAACCACTCGGCCATCTCTCCGAACACTAGGAAATTAGTTGCCTAAATCCTAGAGGCATCACTTATATCACCAGTAATTTAGGATGCAAACCCTAATTTTAAGGTTTTCAAAAAAATTTTTAACGGTCTCTAGCGCTCACAGCACATGTAGTCAAAACGACCAAATACAAAAGGGCAGCCAAAGCTGCCCTGGATGAATCATGTCTGATGTAAAAAGTACTAGGCTCTCATTTCCCGCAAGCGTTGGATACGATCCTCAAGGGGCGGGTGAGTGCTGAACAGCGCTGCAAACTTCGAAGGCTTCGACGAAATCTTCAAGGTTGCAAGTGCAGGATCACCATCCCTGTTCAATTCCATGCCCGCTCTTAATTTCTGTAGCGCAGCTTCCATCTTAGGCCGCCCGGCAAGCCTAGCTCCACCTGAATCTGCCCGATACTCCCGATGGCGAGAGAACCAAGCAACAATTACCATACCGATCATACCAAATAGGATCTCGAACAAGATCACAACTCCCATGTGGGCGAACCAGCCGAGGCCTTGGCCCTCTTCATCATCCCCACGAAGAAACTGATCGACTGCGAACGCAGCGATTCGAGCGAAGAACATGACGAAGGCGTTAATAACACCCTGAATCAAAGTCATCGTCACCATATCCCCATTGGCGATGTGGGCGACTTCGTGGCCCAGAACGCCTTCTACCTCGTCTCGCGTCATGTGACGAAGAAGCCCTTCCGAGACGGCAACCAAAGAGTTGTTCTTACTCGGACCAGTCGCAAAAGCATTTAGCTCCTGCCCAGGGTAAATACCAACTTCAGGCATCTTTGAAAGCCCGGCACCCTTTGCTAAGCGGTGCACAGTGCGAACAAGCTCGCCGTACTCACCACCCGCGTTGGGGTCGATAATCTGAACTCCCATCGACCACTTCACCATCTTCTTGGATAGCATCAGGGAGATAAAGGACCCCCCCATGCCCCAAACCAAGCAGAAGATCGCAAGAGTCTCATAATTAAGTTTACCGCCGCTCATATAGGAAGGGTCGATCCCCAAGAAGGCAAATATGAGATTCATCACAATCGAAATTGTAATGATAATGGCGATATTCACCGCAGCGAAAATAAGCCAACGTTTCATTTGCGTCTAACTCCTTAATAGTCTTCGTTTGCCGAGCCAATTAGGCTCTTTGAACATTGTAATTCGCCTTTAAACTTTGTCAAAGTACCCATGATAAAAACGTGAGAACCTGTTTAATAAAGCCATGAGACAAACTTCAGAGATTCATAAGCTACTGAAATCAAAAGAAGCCTCAGTCCGCTTATCGCCAGACATCGGAGAAAGCTGATTGCCTGAATTTGTGGCAGTAAGAAAGTAGCACAAACGGTGAAATGCCCCACGCTCGGGGCTGATGAAAATCATTGCGAGCTTGTCGCCTTCTGATCGCCATAGGTAGCAATCATTTCTCGGGGCAAGACTGGTTTCGGCTGACCCAAATTAATGGCCATGTTATGAACAATCCTACCCATCTCTTCGGCGTTCTTTGGGTAAGGTAACCATGCACTTGCAATTCCACCATGGCCCACATTTTGTAGGCTCTCGACGCTATTATGAATCGTCACGTCGACCATACTGTAGTTCAGTTTTTTGACTCGCAAGGAAACCTTGTTTCGGTAGACCTTGCCATCTAAAAAGAACGAATCCCACTCGGTTGTAATCACACCAGACCTACGATCGACAATGGTTAGATTGTAATTCTCAAGCAAAACATCTAGCGCCGTATTCCAAACATCGTTAAATGATAGGTGGAATCGGAATGTGTTTTTGTCGATCGCAACTATCTTTGCTGGTTTGCCTTTGGTGGCCGCACTATTTGTCCGGCTCGTCTTTGCTGGCTTCCTGTTGTACTTGTTCAAATAGTTGGTGGAACAAGATTGCATTCCCAAGCCTAAAACGATCATAGCGGCTAGTTTTACGATCATGTAACCTCCTCTTATGGATTGCCTGAAAATCTCAGTCTCAGTGTTATAATTCGATAGAAAGCCACCAGGTTTCTACCTTCTTGATAAACTTTTCAGACAGCCGCTAAAGGACCCCTAAGGGCCCTGAAATTATGCTAGCAAGTCTTTGACAACGTCACGCTCTTTAAGAAGCTCGTCACGGGTCTGGCCGATCCTACCTTTCATGTAGTCTGAAAGCTCAAGGCCCTTAACTATTTCATAGCTGCCATCGCCATTAGAACGAACAGGAACCGAGAACATTAAGCCCTGAGGAATATCATAAAGGCTGCCATCGCTTGGAACAGCGGCTGAGAAGTACTCGCCCTCAGGAGTTTTTGTCAAAAAGTTTTTCACGTGATCGATACAAGACGATGCTGCAGATGCTGCAGATGACTTACCACGAGCTTGGATAATCGCCGCGCCGCGCTTCTGCACCGTGGTAAAGAAATCGCCTTCTAAGTAAGCACGATCGGTAATCACATCAGTCAAAGACTTCCCACCGATAGTCGCCGCTTCAAAGTTAGGGACCATAGTCGAAGAATGGTTGCCCCATATAGCAAGATTTTTAATTTCACCAACATTCACACCAGCTTTTTTCGCCAGCTGTGCTTTGGCACGATTTTCATCCAGCATAGTCATCGCTGAAAAACGCGTGGCAGGAACTTCACGGCAGTTATGCTGAGCAATCAACGCATTAGTGTTACAAGGATTACCAACTACAACGCACCGAACGTCTGATGCTGCCTTCGCAAGGGCCTTTCCTTGAGCAACAAAGATTGGGCCATTTTCTTTAATCAGATCGTTTCGCTCCATGCCAGGACCCCGAGGCTTTGAACCTACAAGCAGAGCCCAGTTAACTCCTTCAAAGCCGCTTTCAGGGCTGTCATGAATATCAATGCCAGCAAGCGTTGAGAATCCGCAGTCGTCAAGCTCCATCGCTGTACCTTCCGCAGCCTTAGCAGCCTGAGGAAGTTCCACTAGATTCAAGTGAACTGGTGTATCGGGTCCGAATAGCTCGCCAGAAGCAATTCGAAATAATAGGGAATATCCAATTTGACCTGCTGCGCCTGTGACAGCGACTCGTACTGGTTGAGCCATGGTGTCATACTCCTTTGCCATTTGTTCATTACGCACCCTATCTTTACCTTTTTACACCGCACTGGCAAAGCCTAATCCTGATCGATATGAGTGCTGATCAGCTCTAGTTTGGGGCGTTGGTAGTTTTTTTGGCGCTTGTCTATCATCCAAAAGTCTTTCCTCGGATCGTATGCTGGATTCTCCGACCAATGAACGTTTTTCTGCCCCACATTAAAATAGAGAACATCCACATTCCCCTTAGATTTCAAGGCAGCACGACAGATAGCACAGCCATAGACTTTTAGTTTGCCTGTTCCCAACTTCACCTGAACCCTTTTGAACGTTTTTGGAGAATAGGGTCGCGAGCAGAAGTAGCAACCCTTCACTGGCGGCTTCGAGGCTTCCACGGAATTCCAAAGCTTTTGAAAGGCGTTATTCTTTTGAAGAGATTTTTTAAATAAATCCAGAGATTCCTGGGTCACATTCTCCAATTTTAGAACCATCGGCTCCAAGCTCGATACAAGCTCTTTCCCTGACGGTAGCAACGGTACTTTTTGCAGCGCCGTCAGCAGAGTCTCCATCATCCTCAAAGCCTCTTCATAGCGATCGAGGGACTTCTTATCGTCCACGTGGCGAGCTAGGGTCTCCATCTGATTTAGAAGCACCGCAACAACCTCTAGTCGAGCCACGCACTGGATATACAAGCGACGAAAGCTTACTGTTTGTGTCCGCTTCATAGTGCTCATCACCATCCAAGCCGACGCTAGTATGACAATAATAAACACTCCAAAGACAAGGATATCGATCATAGCTCGACCCTAATCAGTTTAAGTATCTTTCTAGCATACCAAAAATTAACGCTGAGTCCCCAAATCAAGTGTCTAAAGATTGGGGCCAATACTCCGATTGGGAAGCCAAAGGAGGCAGCCAATGTCCACATTTGATACTCATCGCGAGCAGTTCAACGTCATAGTCGAGTCGTACCTAAACTACGTCGCTCTGTATAAGTTGATCAACAATGGTTCCATCGATGGAGTCACAAACTTCGAGGAATTCTATTGGCGCTTTACTTATTTCGTGAAATACCAAGATCCAGAGCGAATATCAGCCCTGGGCTACTAAGTCCAACGACTATCAAGCCAAATATACCAGAAGTGCTGGTGGTTTTTCCACCAGCCACCCCTGACATTCCCCAGCTTAAAACGACTCACCTTGACCCATTAGGGAAGACTGAATTATAAGGATGTCATTGAGGAAGGCTTTTTTTGGCGGATAATCAGGGGCATGGAAACGTCACAGACCCACGAAAACTCAATTAAATTAACGTCTACTGAAGATGGAATTCACTTAGATGGATCGATCCTTTGGTTGGACTCGAAGCATACGGGCGACATTTCCTTCCTTTCCAACCCTCAAAGTGCCACCAGCAAGCTTGACTCCCGTGTTATCGCCACCGAAGAGACGATTCGCATCCTAGAGTCGTTTCGCAAGAAGCCAAAAGCCCTTATTTGCCAGTATAATCGGCCATTTGCAATCGGACCTTTAAACATGGAGCTGCTGCCTTCCGGAGTTGGTTTGGGAGGAGCCTCACTATGGGTTGAAACCAATAATAAAAAAATTCTTTACGCTCCTCAGCTTCAACCCCAAAACAGCGAAACCTGCCACCATATGCAGGTTCGAAAAGCTGATATCTTGATACTAAGCGCCAAAACTCCTTACAACGCTGATGCCAACATCTCCCGTAAGCGGGAGAAAGAGCGCTTGATTGAAACCATTAAAAAGATGGTTTCCGCAAACGAGCGACCCCAAATATTTTGTGAGCCCTATGCCACAGGCCCCGAAATCACCAAAATTCTTTCTGAGGAAGGCATCAACGTCGCAGTTCACCCAAATTTATTTCGCATTTTGAAAGTCTATGAAGCCTATGGGTCTCACGTAGGATCGTACATTCAACATAGCATCCACCGCGGTGATTACGACACACTCCTCAAGCCCATTCCCCAAAACAAGCAACTGAGACGTGTTTTCCCCAAGAATCCGGTGATAAGCATCGAGGACAACCAAGGGCCACGGCTCGACGATGGCCTATTTCGGAAGATCGATGAGAGGTTCTACATACCTAGCAGCTGCGATGGCCGTGAGCTAAAGACCATCGTTCCAAAAATTAAACCTAGGGAAATCTACATTTTCGGACCCTACGCAAAAGACTATGTACGCCAATTAAGAAGCCTTGCCCCCGTAGTAAAGGCACTTTTCCCAAGACATCTGCCATCTCTTTTCTAGAGGATGCACCTTCTAATTTGATCAAAATTTTAAACAGTTCGTCAAAAATGTTTAACATTATGATTTTACTTTATTATTTTTTAATGACCCTAATAAAAGTTGATCGACATACTCCATTTGAATGGGTAGACCTAAGTGCATCATCACCAGGGACCCCACCAGTCCCTCGAACCCCTGGCCATGTCCTCGCGCTGGGGGTTCACTTTTCCTAGCCCGAAGTCAAATCCCACAGCTGTCATTTCTTTTTACACTGTCACAATTTCAAAACCCTTAGAATGGCTGGCTTTTTACGGCACCATCCTTGCACTGTCAAGAATGTGAGCGCGGCTCACGATCCCTTTTTCTTGTTGGAGCTGTTATATGCGGATGTTGAACCCTACTGCTGAAAATGTCATTGCTCATCTATACACGGAACCGGATTTCTTGCCTCCATTATGGCGAGTGATTTATCAGGAAGCCGTTCGCGGTCACCACGTTCTTTTTGATCACGTACCCCACGGTCGGTACGCATCGAGAACTTTGACCATATCGAGGCCAGGTATCAAAACGGGAGTTTCCGAAAACCTACAAAAGGCTGTTTCAGAGATCCTGAAGGCGTCGTCCATTACGGACATGAAAAAAATTATTCGCGGCCTGAATCGCCAGGAGAGGGACATACTCTTTCACATGTACGAGCGTGCCATTCGTCGCTGGCAAGATCAGCTAAAGTCGAGTCTTAACTAAACGTCGAGCCTCCTGTACACCGCACCCCGTATGGGTGTGCGAGGATGCCTTGGCTAGTCAAAGCCATGATAATTTTTTCAGATCCGACTGGACATCAAGTAGCCCTGCCTCATACAACTGTACCAATGCTAAAATAGATTGGTAGCATTGTATGAGAAAGGATTCTGATGCCAAAACCTAAGTCTCTATCATTTCGCGACAGTTTGAA
Source organism: Pseudobacteriovorax antillogorgiicola (assembly GCF_900177345.1). Classification (NCBI taxonomy): domain Bacteria; kingdom Pseudomonadati; phylum Bdellovibrionota; class Oligoflexia; order Oligoflexales; family Pseudobacteriovoracaceae; genus Pseudobacteriovorax; species Pseudobacteriovorax antillogorgiicola. The sequence continues at coordinate 467,791 of NZ_FWZT01000001.1, read as the reverse complement.
GCTCTGGACTCGCCGAGTTAACCCCCTGCACCTATCTGAAGACTATAGCCGCGAGGTTGTCTTTGCCATCCTAGCATGCATGAGCTGCTTCGTGTTCTTATCCTTACTTAGCTATTCGCCCTTAGACCCATCCCAAGTATCTCAAAGCTCTCCTCCACGGACGCCACAAAACTGGGGCGGCTATCTTGGTTCACACTTAGCTGGAGTCTTGGTCTACTATCTTGGGATTTGTTCGCTGTTTCTACCAATCCCTTTGCCACTGATGAGTTACAACTACCTCAAGCGCCAGCCGCTAGCATTCGCTGGTTCGAAGTTTTATGGTTGGGTGCTCCTGATTCTATCCACGAGCAGCCTTGTGGCTCGCCATGTCACCACTATCCCACACTCAGGCATTGATTTCCCAGCTGCAGGAATCGTTGGAGACCATATTTCAAGATTCCTCATTCTCAATATCGGCCACGTAGGGCATGAGATCCTGGCGATTACCGCTCTTTTTTGCAGCTTCATACTAATCTCGCGCCGGCCCCTCATCTCTATGGCGGCTCGTAGCATCAAAAAACCAAGTTTGCCAAAGCCTCAACTATCCAACCTTCGTAAAAAGAAAAAAATGAAGCCTGCTCTCTCCCCAGATCCTATCGCTGAAGAAGAGCCAACCACAAAGTCGGAGGCTCCGGATATTGAAATCAAGCCTTTACCGCAAGTACCGTCCTCACCATCCGAAAATAAGATGAAACCAGAAACAAGAAGCATCGCCAAACCACTGCAGGATCTATTCAAGAAACCTCAGTCTAAATCTGAACCTCTGGTTGTTTTAAACGAACAGCAGCCCGAGCCTGCTGCAAAAGACTACCAGCCGCCACCTTTGAGCCTCTTTAAAACCAATGAACACTCTTCGAAAATGACAGAAGAACAGCGACTCGAATTCCAAGAAACAGCCAAGCAGTTGGTCGCTGCATTTGGTGAATTCAATATCACAGGCAAAGTTATCGCTATCCAACCGGGGCCGGTTGTCGCCGTATATGAGTTTCAGCCAGAGGCTGGCACTAAACTTTCCAAAATGACTGGCCTAATTGAAGACATCGCCCTTGCCCTAAAAGTAGACTCGATTTTCATCCATCCAGTTTCGGGCAAACGGGCCCTCGGTATCCAGGTTCCAAATCGCAAGCGAGAGATCGTATTCCTTGGCGACATTGTCAAAGCTCCTGGATTTCAGAAGTCCACATCACCTCTCACCTTCGCTATGGGTAAGAATCTGAGTGGGGAACCGATCAGCGAAGACCTAGCGAAAATGCCTCATCTTCTGGTTGCTGGACAAACCGGATCGGGGAAATCGGTAGCCATAAACTCATTGCTTTGCAGTATCATCCTTAAATCGAAACCAGACCAGGTAAAGATGGTATTGGTGGACCCAAAGATTCTAGAGCTCAAAATCTACGAAGGTATCCCACACCTCTTAATGCCAGTGATCACCGAAGCACCAAAAGCCTCCCTCGCTCTTAAATGGGCCTGCTATGAAATGGATCGTCGCTACAAGCTTATGGAACTGGCTCGTGTAAGGCACATCTCTGGTTTCAACGAATATTGGCAAAAAGCTAACACCCAGGAACGCCAACGTATCAAAGTTCTTTCGGAGCAAGACAAGGTTGGAGAACTACCATTCATCGTAATCGTCATCGACGAGTTAGCTGACCTCATGCTTACGGCGCCCAAAGATGTTGAATCTTCCATTCAGCGTTTAGCGCAAAAAGCGAGAGCTAGTGGTATTCACCTTGTTTTAGCGACTCAAAGGCCTTCGGTTGATGTGATCACGGGTGTTATCAAAGCGAATCTTCCCTGCCGTATTTCATTCAAGGTTTTCTCGCGGGGTGATAGCCGAACTATTCTAGACAGTATGGGTGCTGAACGGCTCCTAGGGAAAGGGGATATGCTATTTCTGAAGCCTGGTACCAGCCGCTTGCATCGGATTCAGGGCGCATTCTTAGAGGATCATGAAGTTGTCTCAATGGTGGAATCTATCAAAGAAGACAGTGAGGAGTGCTTTGATGAGACAGCAATTTCCTGGATTGAAGAGGAATACGAACGCCAATCAGGTGGTGATACACCAGCCGTAGGCGATTCCGAAGAAGACCCGAAATGGGATCACGCCATTGCCGTCGCGCAAAAGCAGGGAGCTGTGAGTGCCTCCTATCTACAGCGCACTCTTAAGATTGGCTACAACCGGGCGGCTCGCATTGTGGAAGCCATGGAGCATCAAGGCCTTGTAGGCTCTGCAGATGGTTCCAAACCCCGTAAGTGGCTTGGCCCAACATGAGCGATAAGTTTTTCAAGTTGACGAGCCATGACTGGCAGTGAAAAATGTGTGTGGGCTTCTCGGGCTCGGGCAGCCTTCTGGTCGAGACCTTCTCGAAACGACTCGATTAGCAACTTCTTCATGAGTGCGACGGCTTTATCTCCCGGGAGGTCTCGATAGCTCGCACCTGCGGATTCCGAAAACAAGCAATCTTCCAAAGAACCTACTCCCGAAACAAAAATCGGGGTTCCACAAAGTAGAAACTCTTCGGCAACTCGACAAATTACTTCTGAGCCTTGGCTACAAATAACCCCTAAATGGCTAGCACCGAGGATATTACCAACTTGGGGTACACGCTCAGCGACAAGCTCCCAGTCCTTACCCTCAACAAGCTTCACATCATCAGCAAATGCTCGCATGTGCTCGATAGGAATATTTGCCGGTTCGCCAATCACCTTTAGTAGGGGCTTGGGCAAGTCTTCTGGCCAGCTCAATAGCAACATACGAAACCAAAGAAAAAAAGCTCCATGGCCTTTCACTGGATCGAAGCGACCAAGGATGGTAACAGTAGGCCTCTCGTACCGCGTTTCACTTGCTTGATAGCGCTGAGCATCAATGCCTAGTGTGATTGCTTTTGTGCGTGTTTCCAAAGACCTAAAGTTTTTGGCCACCGTCTCACTCGGAGTAATCACACCAGCAATATGGCTTTGAGACAACCGATAGGACCAAGGTTTTGGAGGGTGCGTCAGGTCACGATCTTGGCCCCGAAAACGGATGATCGGAGTTCCCAAGAAGAATCGACTCAGAAAGGTCTCTGCCCCCCCATAAACAAAGATAACATCTGGTCTTATTTGCCAGTACAGCTTTATCAAACGAGGGAGAGTTGAGATTTTAAAGTGGGCTAGGGGAGAGCAAGATAAACCTTCGTTCATCGCCCGTAAATGTCCCGGCTTATCCGCTAAGCCTGTGAAGACAGAGTTCCAACCCACATCTTTAAGGCTTTTGGCTGCGCTTAAAGCATACTCTGTAACGGCCGAGTTCCAACGATTGGAACAGATGTGCCACACTGTCTTCTTGTCATTTTTCACCGTTCCAACTCCCTGAGCTTTGCATACTTGATATAGGCGTATAAACTACTGATGAGAGCATACGTGTATCCTGGATAGCCATCAAGAAACCCAAGGCGAAATACATAGCGGCTCAAGAATTCAAGCCAAGGCCGAAAAATATGCGAAACCATGGGAGCCTTTTTCCCAAGGCTCTTATGACGATCTGCAATAGCACTCGTATAGCGATTAAACCTTGCAAAATAATCGGCTAGATCCTTATAGGAATGATGCAAAAGAGTGATACCGGTGAGATATGAAGCCCGGCCCTGATTGAGCTTTACCGACTCGTGGATGCTACCCTCGTAGCGACCATGGCCTCGGTGAAAAAGCCTCAGTGGTGCATCCTTGGTTTTGCCATAGCGCATTTCTCGCCCCATAAAAACAAGGTGCCGACGAAGTCGAAAACCGTAGGCTCCGTTGTAAAGGGCATCGTCAAAAACAGCTTCTAAATTTCCAACCAAGACCTCATCAGCGTCGAGAGATAAAACCCAATCGTGCTGGCATTGATCCACGGCGAAATTCTTTTGGCTAGCAAAATCATCGAACGGTCGCTCGAAAATGCGAGCCCCGTATAACCTAGCAATTTCCTGAGTGCGGTCCTGACTTCCTGAGTCGACCACAAGTAGATCGATGCCTGCAGGCAAGCTCTGCAAGCATCGTTCTAAATTAGCCTCCTCATCTTTTGTGATGATGAAGACTGATAGCTGATTTAAAGAACTCAAAATAAGCCTTTGTGATTAAAAGGGAGCCGTCGTCGCAGTCCAATAATCCTGGTTTTCATTATTGCGGATCATCACCGGAAAACCAGTCATAGAGCCGACTTCACGATCATATTTCTTCAAAACCACAATTGTTGAAGAACGTGAATGTCTTACTATACGGCCGATAGCCACAATGTAGTTATATTGGTTCTTAATTTCAACATAATCGCCAACCGCACCAGTGCGGGGCTTTACCGAACAGAACACCTTTTTATTCACACGCTTGTCCTTGGTTTGGACAACATGCTGGCTTCGCTTGAGTTTTTTGCAGACTTGAACCTGAGAGGCAAAGCTCACGTGGGATACAAGAACCATAGAAAGGACAAAAGAAACAGCAACTAATGCGGCTAAAGTAAGCCATTTTTTCCAATTCAACATTTTCAGCTCCAACAATCAACAACAGCAAATAGCAACGGCAATAAGGAAAACGGACAACAGCTCCGTCAGTGTTTAGTAAGCAAGGGCTATACCTGATGCCCTTGCGCCGAATATTAAGTACTTATGACGCATAGTAAGAATTGACTTTGTCACAGCAGCTAGGACTTTGTCTATTATTTGTACACTTTCTGGTCCCTCGAAAGCCTGTCCTTCTGCAAAGCAATTGGAACGCCGTGGTTCTTGCTTCTTGCTTTGTATTTTTTGTCCAGAAAAGGCAAATTCCAGCTTGTGAGCAACAAACTTCCAAGAAAGGCGCAAGTATGGCGAATCAAGACCTGAAACGAACTCCAATATTCGACGTCCACAAGCAGCTTAAGGCGCGACTGGTGCCCTTTGGAGGGTGGGAAATGCCGATTCAGTACGAGGGAGTCATTGCGGAACACCAGACCGTCCGCACCGGCTGTGGCAGCTTCGATGTATCTCACATGGGTGAAATCATAGTATCTGGCGAACAAGCGCAAGACTTTCTCCAATGGGTCACAATCAATGACATCACGCGTCTTGCACCTGGGCAAGGCCAGTATAGCGCCATGTTAAACGAAGCAGGCGGCATGATTGACGACCTCATCATCTATCGTATAGCCGACCAGGAATATCTTCTCTGTGTCAACGCTTCTAATGACGACAAAGACTACCAGTGGCTATCCTCACAATCAGGAAAGTTTAAAGTCAAGCTAAGCCATGAGTCGGATCGTTGGAGCCAGATCGCAATCCAAGGACCTAAGTCTTCCGAGTGCTTGTTGGCGCTCTTCGATAACGCGACCCAAAATAAAATCTCGGCCTTGCAGTACATGGAAATTATTCCTGCCGACTTTCAAGGGCAAACAGGCTGGATTGCTCGTACTGGGTACACGGGAGAAAAAGGTTTCGAGATCTATATACCCAACTTAGTCGCGGCAGCAACCTTCACTGACCTTGTCGAGAAAACTGATGCAAAGCCTATTGGTTTAGGAGCTCGCGATACTCTTAGACTCGAAGCCTGCTACTTGCTCTATGGCAACGATATGAACGACACTGTTTCTCCTATCGAAGCTGGAATTGGCTGGGCCACACGGATGGATTGCGGCGAGTTCGTTGGTAAGGATGCTGTTGTGAAGCACAAAGAAGCAGAGGCCAAACGGCGCAAGAATGTGGCATTTATCATGGAAGATAAAGGAATCGGTCGTCAGGGAATGAAGCTCTATAAAGGCGATCAACTCGTCGGTGAAATCACGAGTGGATCACACCTTCCCAGTCTTGAAAAAGCAGGTGGAATGGCTTTGGTAGACAAGGATTTGGTAGCAGTCGGGGATTCCGTTGAAATCGATGTCCGCGGCAAAAGAAAACTTGCGAAGATCGTTAAAAGGCCACTATATTCAGCGAAGGTTAAGTAGTCGCGTCTCAACAAAGGATATTTAAAATGACATACCCAAACGAACTGAAGTACACCAAAGATCATGAATGGGTGAAACTAGAAGATGATGTAGCCATCGTTGGAATCACTGACTACGCTTTGGAGCAGCTAGGCGATGTTGTTCACATCGAGCTTCCTAGTGTCGATGAGCAATTTGACGCCGGCTCAACCTTTGGCACTATCGAGTCAACAAAGACAGTGTCTGATCTTTACATGCCAGTGACTGGAAAAATTAAGTCTGTTAACAATGACTTAGAAGACAATCTTGAAACCTTAAGCGACAAGCCTTACACAGACGGCTGGCTGATTAAAGTTGCTGTTACAGAGGCTGGCGACGAACTCATTTCCGCAGCTGAATACGAAAAGTTCATCTCGGAAGACGAATAATCCCTAGGGCCCTCGCTGGCCCTAATTTTCTCCTATTATTTCGTAATCTTACACCAATTTTTCTCCCACCCCGTATATTTGCCTTTTAGCATCATTTTGTATAGATTAGCGCCTAATCAGTTGGCGGCTGGAACTGGTGGTCATAGCGCAACGGGAAAGACGCCCTTTGTACTTGTACAAAACACGCTTTCGACCGAAAACGCTTTAAGAGCCTGCAATCCAGGCCAGCAACGCACACAAATGACCCTCATCTATAAGGTGGTGATTCATGACAAAGCTCTGGCAATCGGCAAGCTACCAAAACTCCTTCTCCAATCGGCACATTGGCCCGGACCAGGATGAAATCACATCCATGTTAAAAGCCTTGTCTTACGAATCTTTGGAAGAACTAGTAGATACCGCGGTTCCAAAGGACATTCAGGACAAAGCCCCTCTCGACATCCTCCCTGGAATCGCCGAGCACGAGGCCCTGCAAGAGCTTCGCGCCATGATGAGCAAGAACAAAGTCCACCGCTCATTGATCGGTGCTGGATACTATGATTGCGTGACCCCATCTGTTATCAGCCGCAACATATTAGAGAACCCAGCCTGGTATACACAGTACACGCCTTACCAAGCTGAGATCGCACAAGGGCGCCTCGAAGCACTTCTGAATTTCCAAACCATGGTCGCTGAGCTTTGTGGTCTCGATCTTGCCAATGCCTCGCTTCTTGACGAGGGCACCGGGGCTGCAGAAGCCATGAACATGAGTCGCGAGATTGCAGCCAAAGGCCAAAGCGATAAATTTTTTGTCTCCCAACATTGCCACGCCCAAACAATCGGCGTCTTAAAGACAAGAGCCCTAGCTCTGGGTATTGAAGTCGTCGTTGGTGATGAATTTGACTTCGATTTTGATGAAAAACCATTCGGCTTGTTGCTCCAGTATCCAGGCAGTCACGGAGCGGTTGCAGACTACACTGATCTTGTCGTCAAAGCCAAACAAGCAGGCGTCATTGTCACGTTTGCAACTGACCTTCTTGCGTTAGCTTCATTGAAGTCCCCTGGGGAATTAGGTGCGGACATAGCCGTTGGTAACTCACAACGTTTTGGTGTTCCTCTTGGATACGGTGGTCCCCATGCTGGGTTCTTTGCTACCAAAGATGAGTTCAAACGCAAGATACCCGGACGAATCGTAGGTGTCACCAAGGATGCCAACGGTGACAAGGCCTACCGACTAGCTCTTCAGACTCGTGAGCAGCATATTCGTCGGGATAAGGCCACAAGTAACATCTGTACCGCTCAGGTGCTGCTAGCGATTATGGCCTCCATGTATGGTGTGTTTCATGGCTCAGCTGGAGTTAAAAAGATTTCGAGCCGTGTGAATGCGTTGGCCAACCTTTTCGGTCGTGGCGCTAAGTCTATAGGCTTCGATCTTCTCACTCCCAATTACTTTGATACAGTCGCCGTTGTCACTGATAAGGCTCAAGCTGACAAAGTCATGACAGCTGCACTAGCAGCTGGTTACAACCTCAATCGTTACAATGAAACCACCATTACCATCGCCTTCGATGAAAAATCTGATTTAGAAGAAGTAGAAGAAGTGCTCTCTTTCTTCGGCGACTTTAAGAAATCACTTAAAGACTTAGCAAACGACGAAAGTGGTACGATTCCGGACGGTCTACAGCGAACCAGCGATTTCATGACTCACGAAGTCTTCAATCGTTTCCACTCTGAAACGGAAATGATGCGCTATATTCGTAAACTAGAGGCCCGAGACCTTTCTCTCACTCGTAGCATGATCCCGCTGGGTTCTTGCACCATGAAGCTTAACGCAGCTTCTGAACTGATGCCAATCACCTGGCCTGAAGTGAATGGGTTACACCCTTTCGTTCCTCTCGATCAAGCTCAGGGCTACCAAGAACTATTCACACAGCTAGAGAACTGGCTTTGCAAGGCCACAGGATTTGATGCTGTGTCGCTGCAGCCAAACTCGGGTGCTCAGGGTGAGTTTGCTGGTTTGATGGTGATCGCTAAATATCACGAAGCTCAAGGCCAAGGCCACCGTAATGTCTGTTTGATCCCGTCTTCTGCACATGGCACCAACCCAGCGTCTGCTGTTCTCGCAGGAATGAAGGTGGTTGTGATCAAATGCGATGACGAGGGTAACATTGACTTAAACGACCTTCAGGGTAAAGCTGAGAAGCATAAAGACAAGCTTTCGGCTCTGATGATCACTTATCCATCAACTCACGGAGTTTTTGAGAACGACATTACCCGCATTTGCGACATCATTCATGAGAATGGTGGCCAAGTTTATATGGATGGTGCCAACCTCAATGCTCAAATCGGACTTTGCCAGCCTGGCAAATATGGTCCCGATGTCTGCCATATGAACCTTCACAAGACTTTCTGTATTCCACATGGGGGCGGAGGTCCTGGTGTCGGCCCCATCGGCGTTCGCTCTCATCTTGCAGCCTATTTACCGAACCACCCTGTAGTCACCATGGGCGGCAAATCAGGTGTTGGGCCAATTTCTGCAGCTCCATGGGGTAGCCCCAGCATCTTGCCAATCTCTTGGATGTACATTCGCATGATGGGTGGTGAAGAGCTGAAGAAGGCCACTCAAGTTGCCATCCTCAATGCCAACTACATGGCGAAGCGTTTGGAAGGAGCATTCTCAGTAGTTTATCGTGGTAATAAAGGCCTGGTAGCTCATGAGTGCATCATCGACCTTAAAGAGGTCAAAAAGACAGCAGGAATCACCGTTGATGACATCGCCAAACGATTGATCGACTATGGTTATCATGCTCCAACAGTATCTTGGCCTGTACCGAATTCAATGATGATCGAGCCCACAGAATCAGAATCGAAAGCCGAATTGGATCGTTTCTGTGATGCTATGATCTCTATTCGCGAAGAGATTCGCGAGATCGAGTCCGGCAAGGCGGATAAGGATCAAAATCCACTGAAGCATGCGCCTCACACTGCCGCTATGATAGGCTCCGATGCCTGGGATCAGGCCTACTCCCGAGAGCAAGCAGCATATCCATTGCCTTACGTGCGGGACAATAAGTTCTGGCCGTTCGTGGCTCGGATTGATAACGCTTTTGGAGATCGCAACTTAGTGTGTTCTTGCCCTCCTCTTGAAGACTACGAATAGACTTTAATCGATAGAGGCCCCTTTGATGGGGGCCTTTTTGTTAAAAAACGATCTTAGGTAGCCACAGAACAAGTTGCGGGAACACCGTAATCAATACTAAGGCAAGCATCTGGATACCCACAAAGGGCAGGACTCCCCGATAGATATCCATAGTCTTGATGTCCTTTGGCGCAACTCCTTTTAGGTAAAATAGGGCGAAACCGAAAGGTGGGGTGAGAAACGACGTTTGCAGGTTGACGGCGATCAAGATAGCCAACCAAAGTGGGTCAAATCCAAGACCAGTCATAATCGGCATGATGATTGGGATCACGATAAAGCAGATTTCCAGAAAATCGAGAAAAAAACCCAGAATAAAAAGAAGAAGCATCAGAGCGAAAAGAATCCAATATTTGCTGAGCGCCAGTTGGTCTATCACATCGACAATCAGCTCGTCTCCATGAAGACCTCGAAACACCACGCCGAAAAACTGAGCTCCAAGAAGTATCATGAACACCATCGATGTCGTCTGAACGGTCTCTTGACTCACCTGGCGAATTAAATCCCATGAGAACTTACCCTTCCACAGTGCAATAATTAGAGCTCCTGTGGCACCGCAGGACGCCGCCTCAGTTGGGGAAGCCAGTCCCCCTAGAATGGTACCCAAAACCAAGATAACTAGGAGCAGGGGAGGTGCCAGCGCTGACAGAAGCTCTTGCCAAGAGGCCCTGGTATCTTCACTCATTGCACTTGATGCTGATTGCCCACGAGACTTGAGAAGAACATAGAAAGCGTAAAAAAGAACCAGGAGAAGGCCAGGAATGATCGCACCGGCAAATAGGTCCCCAACGTCAACATTCATCATGTCACCAAGGAGCACTAGCACAATTGAGGGTGGGATGATCTGCCCCAGGGTTCCTGATGCTGCAATAGTACCTGTCGCCAGTCGCTTATCATAGCCAGATTGAATCATTGTTGGTAGGGACAATACCCCCATGGTTACCACGGTAGCGCCAACAATCCCCGTAGACGCAGCAAGCAAAGCACCCACGGCGACGACTGCTATGGCAAGACTCCCACGGAAGCCGTGAAACAGCTGACTGATCGATTTTAATAGGGATTCCGCCACTCCTGACTTTTCCAAGGTAATGCCCATGAATACAAACAGTGGTACAGCCAGCAGAGTGAAATTTGAGATGATGCCAAATACCCGCGTGGGAATGAACCCTAGGTCTTGCCAATAAAAAATATCCAAGTACGTACCTAAGGCAGCAAACAGAAGAGCCACTCCAGACAAGACAAAGGCCACCGGATAACCCGAAAGCAGGAATAAAAGTAGAGCAGGGAACATCAATAAAGGAAGGTAGTCTTCCATCGTACAACCTATTTTTTCGTGATGAGTTGAATACTGTGAAGCAAGCTTACGAATGCTTGGAGTAGTAGGAGACATGCCCCCAAGGGAAGGAATGATTTAACGATCCACCGAGCGGGTAAACCACCAGGGTCTGGCGATCCCTCTCCTCGAATGAAAAATTCCCAGAGTGAATTCATTTGCCCTGAATCGTTCATTCCAACGGATGAAAAATCTCTTGCCTGCATAACATCATGTATTCCAAACCAGATAAGAACCAATAGAGAAGGAATCATTAATAATATGCAGCCAAGAACGTTGATAAGTGATTTGACCCTTGATGAAAAACCACCATAAAAGACATCAACCCGAACGTGCCTTTCGAAATGCAGGGTTGAAGCTGCTCCGATTAGAAAAATAAAGCCAAAGAGATGCCAGAGCAGTTCTTGAATCGCAATAGAGCTAGCTTGAAAAAAGTAGCGAGCGATCACCTGCTGTGTCGTAAGCAAGACGAGCAGCAAAGTCGCCAAGCCGGTAAGACCCAAAAGGACCTTGTGGACAGACTCCAACCAACGATTCACGACTGCAAGGCTCCCATGTAAGCCCGTTCTGTAACATCCTGATGTGCTGTAAATACATCCTGAAATTCTTGAAAAGAGCGATAGATTTTCTTTGCTAGGGGACTGGTAGCAGCTACCTCATCCTTGGCTTGTGCAGCATAGGTCTTCATGACCTCAAGTACAGGTTTAGGGAATGACAAGACTTCCACCTTACCTTCGCTACGAATCTTCTTAAGGTGCATTGCATCCTGGAAAATCCACTCGGCGTACATGTCCCGATCAAGTTCAGCAGCACAGCTTCTAACCACTGCCTGAAGTTCAGCAGGCAGTTCCTGCCACGCCTTCCTATTGATCATAAGTTCAAGAACAGGGCCAGGCTCATGCCATCCAGGGTTATAGTAGTAGGGGGCAGCCTTATGGAAGCCCATCACATAATCATGATAGGGACCAACCCATTCAGTGGCATCGATCACCCCTGTGGCAAGACTGGTGTAGATTTCACCACCAGCCACCAGAATCGGCTTAGCCCCTGCCTTAGCAATCACCTTACCACCCAAGCCTGGGATCCTCATCTTCAGGCCTTTGAAGTCATTGATCGACTCAATTTTCTTTTTGAACCAGCCACCCATTTGCATGCCAGTGTTCCCTGCCGGGATAGCCATCAATCCATGTTTAGCATAAAGCTCGTCCCACAGCTCCTGACCACCTCCGTAGCCGAGCCAGGCTCTCATGCCATTGGCATTGAGACCAAACGGAACCGCTGTAAAAAATACCGCCGAGGGGATCTTGCCTTGCCAGTAATAGGATGCAGAGTGCCCCATCTGAAGGCGACCAGCTTTAACCGCATCAAAGGTTCCAAGAGCAGGCACCAGCTCACCGGCACCGTAAACCCTGATCTTTAAGGCTCCTTCGCTGATCAATTCAACTTTCTTAGCAAACTCTTGAACCCCTGTGCCCCAGATAGGCAAAGTCTTTGGAATGGTCATCGCCATACGCCAACGATATTTTTTCCCTCGTGCGATTGCAGGCATGCTAATAGCTGTTGCCGCACCGGCAGAGGCGAGTGACGACTTTATAAACTCACGTCGTTTCATCATGAGATCCCCTTATTAGCAATGAAAAGCTACCAGGGTTATAGCGGAATTGAGCGGCCAACCCAATAGGGGAGGGAGCTACAGGTCACACTTAAAATACCCATGTCTACAAATCACGATGGGAAACACTTACGTAAATGTTAGGTAGGGAAAGATCTGCAAGAGCAAAGGCTAGCTTTTCAGCAAGAGCTACACTGCGGTGCTGGCCACCGGTACAGCCAATACCGATACTAAAGTAGTGTTTTCCCTCGTCGTAGTAACAAGGCAAAAGAAATTTATGGAGATCAATTAACTTATCGAGCAAATCCCCGGCGTGAGGATCAGAAAACACATAGTCGCTAACATCCTTCTCCAAACCAGTTCTAGGCTTCAAACTAGGCTCAAAGTGGGGGTTTTTCAAACAGCGAACATCATAAATGCTATCAGCAGGCTTTAGGGCCCCATGCTTAAAACCAAAGGATGTCACCGTCACAAATAGACTCCGTCCCATGACACCATCACCATAGTGTTTCTCCACCTGCCTCATGAGGTAGTGGGGGCTCCAGGCGGTAGTATCAAACACCACTTCCGCTTCATCAATCATGGGAGCCAGTGCCTGAGCCTCTCTCCTGATAGCCGCGATCAACTCTCCAGACTCTTGGTGTAAGGGGTGACGCCTACGATTGGTACTAAACCGAGTTGCCAAGGCCTCATCGCTAGCAGTAACAAACAGCACCGACAACTGGATCTTCTTTTTAAGCCGATCACGCAAAGCCATGAATCGTTCCACGAAATCGGAACTTCGAACATCCATTCCCAAAGCCAATCGAGAATGATGAAGATCATTGGTTATAAAGTAGCTCACGGCGTCTTCGACAAGTTCAAGGGGAAGGTTATCAATGCAATAGTACGACATATCCTCTAAGGCATTGATGGCGATCGACTTACCTGCACCAGAAAGCCCTGAGACTATCACAAGACTTGGAATTTGTTCTGTTTTCTGACTCACGGGATCTAAATCCTAAAAGTACTTTTTACGTTTGCTGCTAGGCAGTATCCCCATCTGCTCTCGGTATTTGGCAACGGTACGGCGCGCCAGCTGAATGCCACGCTCGTCCAAAATATCTACAATCTTCTGATCTGCCAAAGGTTTTTTGGGATCTTCAGCCTTGATAATATCAGCGATCATCTTCTTCACAGAGGCACTCGCTAAATCATCGCCACCAGCCCGAGACACCGAACTGTTAAAGAAGTACTTCAGCTCGAATATACCTTGCGGCGTATGCACGTACTTATTGCTAGTCACACGACTGATGGTCGATTCGTGCATTTCGATATCTTCGGCAATATCCCTTAGAACCATCGGTTTGAGATATTCGATACCTTTTTCAAAGAAGTCTTTCTGCCTTTCAACAAGCTTTTCGGTAACCCTTAATATGGTTCTCTGTCGCTGTTGAATGCTTTTGATAAGCCAGGAGGCCGACTTCATTTTGTCATTGATGTATTCTTTCTCTTCGCTACCTTGAGCCATGCTCTCGATCATGTCTTCGTAGACTTTCGATATCCTGAGATGGGGTAAACCTTCCTCATTTAGCGAAACAATCCATTCGCCCGAAACTTTGAAAACGTAGACATCAGGAACCACATATTGAGTTTCCATACCACCGAACTGGCGCCCCGGAACAGGCTCCAATTCCGCGATGATCTGCACATTCTCAATCACAGACTCCAGGGAAATCTTCAGAGCCTTAGCGATAGCCTGAAAGTTTCGAGTTTCGAGGTCTGGTATATGGTCTTCAACAATTTTTTCGACGATGCCATTGCGCAATCGCCCCAATCGTAGCTGAACTTGCAAACACTCTTTCAGATCCCGGGTGCCAACACCGACTGGCTCCATACGTTGAACCACATCCAAGATATCTTCAACTTCATCCGCACTGACGCCAGCAACTTGGGCCAGGTCTTCGATAGGGCTCTGCAAATAACCTCGCTCGTCGATATTACCAATGATAAGCATCGCCAAAGAGCGCTCCTGCTCATCCAAGTCAGTCTCGCCAAGCTGAGATAATAGAAAGTCATTGAGTGTTCCCGCCCGAGATAAATTCTCATGATTGGGGAAGTCGTCATCTTTCGAGGCGGTTTGCGTCGATGGGGTAGGGGCTTTCTCAGGCCGGTTTAAGTAGGACTCCCAATCCTGCTCACTACCCCGTTCGCCGGAGTCATCAACGATCTTTCCAGCTTCCGCCATGTGATCGCTCACCGCCTGGGCTTCTGTACGCTCTGCCTCACGTTCCACTTGAATTTTTTCTTCGTGAGACTCAACCACACCTTCTTCAAGGACCGGGTTTTCCGCGAGCTGTTGGGTGACAAACTCCTCTAGCTCAAGGCGAGACAATTGGAGCAACTTGATGGCCTGCTGTAACTGCGGGGTCATCAAGAGCTGCTGACTGAGTTTTAAAGACTGTTTCAGATCAAAGGCCATACGTCACACCAAACTTCTTAAGGAACATATCTATTTTAGCTTATCGGCCACCTGTGGCAAAATTTTTGCATCACAATCTGAAGTTTTCTCCTAAGTAGACCTCTCGCACAACCTGATTATTCGCAATTTCATCAGGAAGTCCGTGAGCCACAATATTTCCACTGGTAAGTATGTAAGATCGATCACAGGCTCCTAGGGTTTCTCGTACATTGTGGTCTGTAATTAAAACTCCCAGCCCTTCTTCATCTCTAAGTTTCTGAATAATTCCCTGTATTTCTTGAACGGTAACAGGGTCAATACCCGCGAAGGGTTCATCGAGGAGCAAGAATTTTGGCTTTATGATCAAAGACCGGGCAATTTCAACCCGCCGCCGCTCTCCCCCGGATAAAGCCGCGCCCATACTTTTCGAAATATGACCAATCTGAAATTTAGTGAGTAGTTCTTCTAGCAGGTTTTTTCTTTCATGGGCAGGAACACCCACAACTTCCATAACCGATTTAAAGTTATCTTCAACACTCATCTTGCGAAAGATCGACATATTCTGAGGTAAGTAAGAAATACCCCGACGGGCTCGAATGTGCATCGGTAGCTTCGTGATATCACGCCCCCCCATCAAGACCTTGCCTGAATTGGGATAAAGCAAGCCAACCACCATATAGAAGCTGGTGGTCTTACCAGCACCATTTGGGCCCAGAAGGCCTACAACTTCCTGCTCACGGATCTCAAAGCTTACAGACTTAACAACTTCCCGCGACTTAAAAGATTTTCTTAGCTCGACTGCTTCGAGTTTTAGGGGCTCCGCCAAACTATTGGGCCTCCTCTGGTTGAACGACTCCCTGAGCTTGGTCTACCGTAATCAGACCCGTTTGTACATCGTAGACGATCTTTTTGCCACGGATCAGATGACCGCCCTTATACAAGCGAGCATTGCCAATGAGTTGTACAATCTGAGTCTGGTTGATAAAAATTGCACGGTCACCATGAGCTGTCACTCGTTCTGTAGGGTCTTCAGAAAACTTGGACATTTTCACCTGGCCTTCAATTTCAACTTTCTCAACCGAGTCATCTTTTTTCTTCGGATCGACAAAAATTTTCGCCTGATCGGCCTGGAGTCTTAGTTCATCTTGAGTGATCACAACATTCTTCCGCATCACTATGATGCCACCATTCTTGGTGTAGGTAGAACGACCATCACTTTTTAGCTTAATAGGAGACTTGGCTGCCTTCTCTTTATTGCCTTTTTTATTTGGCTTTTTGGGTTCTTGATCGATGTCGCTGTCATCATCTGCTGGCTTTGTATCGGTCTTCGGCGACTCCTGAGTTGGCTGTCTTGGAGGCTGCCTTGGTTTAGGTTTCGATTGATCTTGTTCGAGATCCTCGATGCTATCGATAATGTCGGCCACACCTAAAGGAGCTAGTAATAACAGCCAGGCGCAAACAAACAGATTAAAGATTGGGAATCGCTTCACTTTGCAGAGTTCCTTCTATGGGGCCAATTAGGTCGAGATCCTCGGTCTTGATATCGTATTGGAATCCGCCCTGACCGGCAAATTGACTGTTAGGCCCGGTAAACTGTACCGGCACATCCGAACGAAGGATTTGCTCAGCACCGAAGTACTGTGCGTATTGGGTTTGGATCACACTATCCCGAGACCCGACTTGAACATTATTCTCGACTTCACAGCGTTTTACTTCGCTATTTTTCATAAGCTGAACAATGCCGTTCGAATTGAAATACACCGTAGCGGACTCAGCAGCAAAGTGCTCCCGCTTTTCTGTATTATGCCGCAAGCCGCGGATATCCCCATAGACTTCTAGGATATTTGGCTCACGGAAGTGAGCCATACGCCCCGTCAGTGTCGACTGGACTTCGTGCTTCTTGTAGCGATACAAGGTGAATTCTTCGAGGATGATACGAGGCTGCTTCGCATCGGGGTCCACTTGGTCCCGCAACGTGCGATCCTCTCGACTTAAAAAGACCCAGAGAGCCAAACTGCTTATGACTAGAAATATAACCGTAACGACATTTTTGCCCACACACAAGACCTTAAGCTAAAGGGGCACGATGCCCCTGTCTGTTCAGTCTCTACTATAGTCGTTAAACTATTTTTGCAGCAAGCAGATCGTACATGCGGATCAAACCTAGGGTGACGCCTTGATCATCTTGGACAAATAGACTGGAAACGTTTTGCTGTTCCATGAAGTTCACAGCATCAACCGCGAGAGTATGATCGAGAATCGATTTTGGCTTACCACGAACAAAGTCTTTGGCCGTGGCCGTAAAAACATTGGACTCACGATCGATGAGGGCCCGCCTGAGATCACCGTCGCTAATGGCTCCCACAAGGGAACCCTCGGCATCAAACACGCCCGCAATACCGAAGTTTTGCTGTGTGATCACCTCAAGGATGCGATGGAAGCCATCATCCAAGCTAAGTTTCAGGGGTAGACACCGAATGTGGTCTTTCACAAGGGAGAGCTTCCTTCCTAAGCTCCCACCCGGATGAAACGCAGCAAAGTCCTCCTCACGAAACCCTCGCGCCTTCATTAACGATACCGCTAGGGCATCACCAATTGCCATGGCAACGGTTGTGGAGCTTGTAGGAGCTAAGTTCAAAGGGCATGCCTCACTCACTACACCGCCATCCAAGACAATGTCAGCCAAGCTCGCCAGAGTTGACTCCAACTTTCCCGTGATCGCGATGATGGTTTGCCCGTTGCGCCTGGCCGCCTTGGCAACTTCTACAGTTTCCATGGTCTCCCCACCGAAGGCGATGGCCAATAGGATATCTCCTGCGTCCATCATTCCAAGATCGCCGTGGAGGGCTTCTGCTGGATGGAGGAAGAAAGACGAAGTTCCCGTGGATGCAAGGGTCGCGCTAAGTTTGCGGCCAACGTGCCCCGATTTCCCGAGTCCTGCCACCACGACCTTTCCTTCTGAGCGCAGGATAGCTTCCACGGCATCAGTGAAACTACCATCCAAGACATCCGTTGTTTGCTTTAGAGATTCAATTTCCGCTCGAATGGTCTCTCGGCCCCAAGCCACGATCGCGTCGCGATTAACGGCCATGCTCATCCTTCCTGGCTTCAATACTGGCTCGTACAAAGTCTCGGAATAAGGGATGCGGCTCCATAGGAGAACTCTTGAGTTCTGGGTGAAACTGGCAACCCACAAACCAGGGGTGGTCTTGGAGCTCAATCATTTCCACAAGGGTTTCATCAGGGCTCATGCCACTAAACACCATTCCTTTTTCTCGGAAGCCGTCGCGGAAGTCATTATTGAATTCGTAGCGATGGCGATGACGCTCTGAAATTTGCTCTTTTTTATAAGCTTCCATAGCTTTGGAACCGGACGTAATTGTACATGGATAAGCTCCAAGCCTCATCGTTCCACCAAGCTCTTCCACATCTTTCTGTTCTTCCATCAAATGGATGATGGGATATTCAGTGTTGGGGTTTAACTCCACACTGTGAGCGTTAGACAATCCCAAAGCATTTCTAGCAAACTCCACAGCAGCGAGCTGCATGCCAAGACAAATTCCAAGAAATGGCTTTTTACTTTCACGTAGGTGCCGAATGGCTTCGATTTTACCTTCGGTACCGCGATTTCCAAAGCCGCCGGGTACAATAACCCCGTCGAAGGCGTCGAGAGCTTCAGCTACGTTGTCTGAATTGATTTCAGTAGCGTCTACGTATTCGACTTCAATCTTTGCTCGGTTGGCGATCCCTGAGTGAACCAATGATTCATTGATACTCTTGTAGGAGTCGATTACATCCGTGTACTTACCCACGATCGCCACTTTACATGTAGTGCGTGGATGATCAAGGGCGTCCTCAATTTGTTTCCATTCAAGAAGATCAGGGTTCCTGGTCCAGATATTAAGATGATCCACGATCAGCTGATCCAGGCCTTGGTTGTGAAGATACAGAGGAACCTTGTAGATATTATCCACATCACAGGCATCGACTACACATTCTGCTTTCACATTACAAAATAGGCCAATCTTGTGCTTAAGCTCTTCGGGTAGCGGGCGATCTGCGCGACACACCAGAATATGCGGCTGGATTCCAATTTGCCGCAGCTCTTTAACCGAATGCTGGGTTGGTTTGGTCTTTAATTCGTGGGCGGCCCCTATATAAGGAACCAGGGTGAGGTGAAGGTAGAGCACATTCTCTTCACCGAGATCGTACTGAATCTGGCGAATCGCCTCTAAAAACGGCAAACTCTCAATATCCCCTACAGTCCCCCCGATCTCGATAATGCCAACATCAGCACCCTCGGAAGAGGCATAGATATTTTGCTTAATCTGATCGGTGACATGAGGAATAACTTGGACCGTGCCGCCTAAGTAGTCGCCTCGACGCTCTTTAGAAAGGACGGTGTCATAAACCTGCCCTGTGGAAAAGCTGTTAGCCCGGGTGAGTCGAGCTGAGGTATAGCGCTCGTAGTGTCCTATATCGAGATCTGTTTCCGCTCCATCATCGGTGACAAAAACTTCACCATGCTGAAAAGGACTCATGGTTCCTGGATCCACATTGAGATAGGGATCAACCTTTGTCAGGCTAACCTTTAAACCCCGATTTTCTAGTAATGCTCCCACGCTAGCTCCGACAATGCCTTTGCCAAGTGAAGAGACTACGCCGCCCGTAACAAAAATAAACTTGGTGCGATGACGCCGACCCATCTCGTAAATTCCATAAATTATTAACGATTTTAGATGCTTATATCCAGATTGGTACAGTCTATGTGGACGGGAGTGTATCCTACCTAAGCATCTCAGGTAGGTCAAGTAAGTTTCCTTGATCAATCTGGCCAAACTTTTTTGGCACCTCCCTACACGGTTGACCCACTTGTTGTTAAAATAGAGGAAGAATCCAACTCGCTCATTTTCTCGGCAGGCTGACTATGTCTAAAGCTAAGGGATCACCACGTCTTTTGAGTCTAGTAATTGGCGTAGCCATGGTCGCGTCCTGTAAGTTCCAGCCTAATCAGCTGAGGAGTACCCATCAGGCCCCCAACGTTTATCAATTCCTGGTGAAAGGTAGTATTAAGTTCGATCGATCAGCAGCCCAGACTGGTGGAGATCTCAGCTTTCAACTGACAAACTCCTATAGCTGTGGTGTGGAGTACTGGGCTGACGACCTCAATCAAGAGCCACAAGCCACTGCCCCTAAATACGTTCAGTGCCCCGAAGGCAATTTGAGCCCTCTAATTTTCATTCCTGGTCTGGACCCCAGCGTGCCGTACACCTTCAAACTCATGGTGTGGCCAAAAAGTCTTACTGTCGCCAGTGCTGCTTACATCGTCCTCAAAGAACGACTAAGCCTCAGCGATCAGGCCACAGACCACATCATCTTTCACAATTATAATGCACCACGCCAATCAGGAGAGACTTATACCTTCCTAAGTTCAGGAGAAACCTCACTTCTTGAACTAAGAAACGAATTGCTGGGAAAGTATCCCGTTGAAGAAGGTATAACCTGCCAGGCTAAGCAACCAATTGAACAAAACTTCAATTTCACTCGGAATCGATCCTTGGATGATGGAGAAAAGCGTCCGCTCCATGGCTTACGTTCACTTTCAACGGATGGCTACGCGATAGGGCCTGCTAAGCAACACAGCTTTTTTGAAACAAGACTAAAGCACTTCTTCTCCTCGGTTGAAAGGCTTAAAAACTGGCAGTGGAACTTCCAATGGGAAGACTTAGCCTATGAATTTACTACTTTTCCCCCCGGACATATCGAAGATCTGTCAATCAAAACCAGTCAAGGGGAAGCTAGCCTAGGAAACCGCGATCTTCTGGGAACACTTCCTAGTTACGAAGTCGGGGAAGAGGCTCCTGAATTCAACTTGAATGCGATCTTTCCGGGTCAGATTAATTTTGTTCATGTTGAAATCAAAGACCCATTCGCCCGTAATCGAGCTCTGTATTGCTCTTTGCTATATGAAAATTCAACATTCATCATACCGGAGGAACCCTATAAAAGCCTCGATCCCGGGAATTACGATATTACGGTGATATTTGAGTCCATTCAGATTCACTACAAATCAAATCTTCCTTATCCACCTTGGGTTATTACGAGCCAAGACTGGATTCACGCCAAGATAAAAAAGGTACTTTAGATGAAGCAAATAATTTTTCTTATATCTGTCTTGTGCGGATTTTCAGCCTATAGTGCTGAGGTCACAAAAAAACTGAAAAAAAGTAAGAAGATCGTTATTTCCGAAGGCAAGAATAATGGCTTCACCAAAGATTCTGAAGCGTGTGTATACGATGATGAAGATACCGAAGTCTATTGTGGCACAATTCAAAAAGCCAAAAAGACAAAGTCCCTTATGAAAGTGAAGAAACGCAAGGTCTTCAAGAAGATCAAAAAGGGCATGACAGTAAAACTCAAAAATGCCGACGGAGCTGTGACTCAAACAGCAGACGCATCAGGAGCAACAAGCACGGAGCCCAAGGGTGCTACCAATTTCAAGTTGGGCTATATCCTAACTCCATTAACCCCATCGGTTTATAACGTTATCAGCTACCTCGATCCCGATGGGAATACTGTCAACACTTTATGGGACGCCGACAGGGTCTCCAGCCTATCGCTGTTGGGCTTTGGTGCTGAGTTCGGCTTTGGTATTTTTGGTTCGAAAGCCGCTGTCGGAGTTCGGATGAGGGAGTACAAGGGCTTCACGATTAAGGCAAACTATACTGGGGATCGCAGTTTATACGCTGAAACGACCCTTAATGCCTCGGCAACGGGATTCTACTTTGACTTCAATTATTTAATTCTCGACTACGGTTCAATGTCTTTAGACTTTGGCAATGGACTTGATATCGATAGCGCTGCCTTAACAATGACGACTGATCAAAAGTCAGACAGCTCAGAGGAATCGGTTAGGATTTACGAAGCAAGTTCTACTGCAACAACAATTTCTCTAAGAACCAACATCAATATCAATTTCTACTTTGATCCCATTGGTGTGCAAGCGGGTACATCTCTGTTGATACCCCTTACTGCATCGGTGTCTGACTCCATCACAGCTACGGATAGTCAAATAGATACTAATCTTGGGGGAGGGGTCACGGCTGAAGACGATGTTCGCCAAGCAATCGGGCACGACAAAGGTAGCATAGGTCTAGAAATGTTTTTCTCTGCATACTTTGCATTCTAGGGGCTTTTGACGTTTGGAACACACATCGTTGCTCAGTCTGGGTAGAAGCGCTCAAGTCGAAAATTTTCTGCTAGCTTTGGGATATCTTGTGCGGTAACTAAAGCGGCGAGTGCTTCTCCAAGATAGGGACCTAACTGAAGTCCATTTTTATACATACCGCCAATGGAAAATAGTTTTCCAGCCCAGCCCTC
Organism: Pseudobacteriovorax antillogorgiicola; assembly: GCF_900177345.1. NCBI lineage: Bacteria > Pseudomonadati > Bdellovibrionota > Oligoflexia > Oligoflexales > Pseudobacteriovoracaceae > Pseudobacteriovorax > Pseudobacteriovorax antillogorgiicola. The sequence goes on along the minus strand of NZ_FWZT01000001.1, from coordinate 445,473 downwards.
TTCTGGGATCGAACCAAAGTAAGGCATTCTATCTTTTGTGCATGATCGCACCCCCCAAATAGGACTAGTTCCAGATCGAACCATATCGAAATCTTGGATTAAAGTTCTCCCATAGTCCTCTAGCTCGCCAATGCTTTCTACGAGCTCCTTTGAAGATAAGTTTTGCCCTCTTCTTGATGAACTACCGACAAAAAATTCATGGTTACGAACGATCAAACTTTTAGTACCCGATACAACTATAGATTGTCCCAAATCTCTTTTTGAACGGCAGGATAGGGTATGGCCGCAGACGTCTTTGAGAAAAGGAAAGGAAATGTTGGAACGATCACAAAGGGCCAAGGTATCAAAGCCTGCAGCCAAAATTACTCGATCAAATGCATGAGGCTCGCCATTCATCCACAAATCTAGGTCTGCACCTCGGAGACTGATGCGATCGACGGACTCATCTATAAATCGGCAGCCTTCATTCGAAAGGAGGAAGCGAATCGCTTCAAGAGCCGAAGGGCAATGGAACCAGCCTTCCGAAGGATATTTTAGATAACCTTCCATCGGCAATGTCCAGCTAGCAAAGGAGCCTCTGTAATGCTCTGTTTGAAAGCAACCCCAGAAATTGCCTTTGTAAACTCGCTTGACCAATTTTTGGAACTGTTCGAGATCAAAATATGGCTCGCAAACTGCTGAAAAGTCTTTGGGAATGGTCTTGCCAGAAAGGGACTCGATATCTTTCAACCACTTTTTTACCCATGCCAAGCTTTTCAATTTTGCTTCGAAAAGTGGCATTCGAGGGAACAATAAACCCTTGTTGCAAACCACGCCCTGGGCCGCATCCGAAGCTCGGGGATGTTTTTTAGGATTTCGAATCAGGGTGATTTCTGATTGTGGTGATCGGAGTTTCAAGCTACGAGCGGTGGACAAGCCCGAGATACCGTCACCTACTATGGCAATTTTGAATTTATGAGTCATGATGTATGCTTTGTAAAAAGCTAAAAGCCTCTTTTCTGAAAGTCTTAATGCGAGGATTCACTCTCCCTGATACGACTCGATTGCTTAGCACAAGCCCATAGATCTGTCGATTCCAATCCAGCCAGAAGGCAGTCCCTGTAAATCCCAAGTGGCCAATTGCATGCCCATTTCCAAAAGGGCTTGAGCTAGGATCATCTCCAACACGCAGACCAAACATTGGATGACCATCCATGGCCGCCTGAGCATTCAAACTTAAGAACCGGCTCATCTTAGGATGTCTACTCAGTGACTCCAAGTACCCTAGCAGAGCATTTCCCGACGAAAATAGCCCAGCATGCCCCGCAATTGATCCGAGCGCCGCACAGTTTTCATCATGGACTTCTCCCACTAGAGCCCTCTTCCTCAAGGCGCACGTTCCTGTGGAAATAAAGTCTTGTGAAACGATATCAGGAGCAAACCCCCATTCGTCAGATGAATAAGCCAATTCCTGCTCGCAAAATTCCATAAAAGCTTCGTTGAGATCTTTAGCCATAATCTTTTCTAACAGGATCCCTAGGGCGATGAACCCTATATCACTGTATGCTTCACCAGCCTCGGGCTTTAAATCAACCCGCTTCAGAACATCTGAGACCAAGTCTAGACGTTCCTTCCTCTGCATAAATCGCGGGCTACTCGTATCGAGACGATTGATCCAGAAATTCCTCCAAGGTGGCAAGCCGGATCTGTGAGCCAACAGATCATGGATTGTCATTCGATCGAATGGTTGTGGCAGAAGATGAGGAAGGTAGTACGAAAACCGCTGATCAATGCTTAAGCAACCCTTGGTGCAATAGAAGTATACTAGAGGAGCTGTCACAAGGGCTTTAGTGAGTGAAGCTAGGTCAAAAATTCTTCCCGTGCTTAGATTTCTTGCAAGATTTGACACCTGAGGCTTCGATCCAAAGGCCCCAGTTGCTAAATAACAGTGGCTAAAAAATCCGTCCTCAAGGCATTCAGTTACCCAGGGAGTATTGGTCTTATTTACGTCTGTCATTAAGCTGATCTTTTAAGATTTTATTGACTAAGCTAGGATTGCATTTACCTTGAAAAGCCTTCATCACCTGACCTACGAAAAACCCCAAAACCTTATCTTTTCCTGAAAGGTACTCTTCGACCTGAGCGCCATTTTTATCCAAGATCTCTTTTATCACTGACTGAATCTTCGATTCGTCCGAAATCTGAACGAGCCCCTCTTGTTCTACAATTTTCTTAGGGTTTTCTGTCCGACTCAACATTAGTTCGAACACCCTCTTTGCAATTTTGCCAGATATGGTTCCATCGCTGATGAGGTTTAGCAATTCCGCGAGTTGAGTAGGGGAAATGGGGCTTGCCTCGATTTCTAGGTCGTTTTCAGAAAGTACGCGCAGCACCTCGGTGAGAGTCCAATTTGCAGCTAGCTTGGGTGCCACCCCATTGCCTGCCTGGCTAACGACTTCTTCAAAATATGTCGCAAGACCCTTCTCAGTAGTTAATTGCGTCGCATCGTAAGAGCTTAAAGAGAATTGGTCCTGAAATCGCTGGGCTTTAGCTTCTGGAAGCTCTGGTAGATTGTCTCTGATTTTATCTATCCGTTCCTTCGAAAGCATAAGACAGCCTAAGTCAGGATCTGGAAAGTAGCGGTAGTCGTGACTATCTTCCTTCGAACGAAGGGCTTGGGTTTTACCTAAGGCGGTATCGAACAGAAGGGTCTGTTGGATCACCCGATCTCCAGCATCAATCACATCGATTTGCCTAAAAATCTCATAAGTAATGGCCCGTTCAATGCTCTTAAATGAGTTCAGATTCTTGATCTCTGTACGTGTGCCTAGCTGCGATTGACCACGAGCACGTACTGATACATTTGCATCACAGCGAAACGAACCTTCTTCCATATTTCCATCGGATATTTCTAAATATCGTGCCATTGTTCGCAGCTTCTTCAAGTACTCCACAGCTTCTTGCGGTGTGCGAATAACAGGCTCGCTCACTATTTCAATTAAGGGAATACCTGCCCGATTCAAATCCACATAGCTGGCATTATCTCCATGAACATTCTTTCCCGCATCCTCTTCGATATGGATTCTTGTCAGCTGTATTTCGTATCCACTGTCTAGGCGAATAGCCCCACCTAGGCAATAGGGGAGGTCATACTGTGATATCTGATAGCCTTTTGGTAGATCGGGATAAAAGTACTGTTTCCTAGCAAAGACACTGGTCTCTTGAATAGAGCCTTCGATCGCTAAACCCATAGCCACCGCATAGTCCACTGCTTGCCTGTTAAGTACAGGTAATGTGCCTGGTAGTCCTAGGCAAACGGGGCATGTGTTATGGTTGGCCCCTGCTCCAAATTCCGTGGAGCAATTGCAAAATAACTTACTCTTCGTTGCCAGCTGACAATGAACTTCTAGTCCGATTACCGGCTCAAAGCGTTGCATCAAGGGATGATCTAAGAAGCCAAGCCCTTCAGGCTCTTGACTGTTCATAAACGTAGGCTCCTTTAAACAGCAGATCTTCTCGAAACATTGGGGTCATAAGCTGAACTGCAATCGGCAAGCCTTTTTGATCTGTACCACAAGGTACAGAGATCGCGGGAATCCCGGACAGGTTCGCGCCAATGGTATACACATCACTGAGGTACATGGCTAAGGAGTCTCGTGTTTTCTTGCCAAGCTCAAAAGCAGTAGTAGGAGCCGTGGGCGACACTAAGATATCGATACCAGAATCAAAGACATTCTGAAAATCCTGTCGAATCAATTCTCGAACCCTTGTAGCCTTGTCATAGTAGGCATTATAGTAGCCGGACGACAACCCAAAGGTTCCCAGCATTATTCGCTGCTTCACTTCTTTGCCAAAACCTTCAGAGCGAGATGCAAGGTACATCTGCTCAAGACTTTCGTGGTCCTGCCGTTCACCGAAACGAACTCCATCAAATCGAGAGAGATTCGAAGAAACCTCGGCGGTAGCAAGAACGTAGTAACATGCAACGCTATACTTTAGATGGGGTAGGCTGACAGTTTTGATTTCAGCTCCTGCGCGACGCATAGTCTCAATCGCCTGCTGGACTTTCACCTTGACGTCGTCCTGTAAGCCATCATCAAAACATTCTTCGATAATTCCGATGCGATGGCCTTCCAGGTCTTGCCAGCGATTTACCAAACCATGTATCGGTTCTATGGGCCGATTTGCGGAACTTGAATCTTTAGGATCGTGGCCTGCGATGACATCGTACAAAAGGGCTGCGTCCCGGACCGTTGTCGCAATAGGACCAACTTGATCCAAAGAAGAGCCAAAAGCAACTAGGCCATAGCGGCTAACACGACCATAGCTAGGTTTCATTCCAACTACACCACAGAAGCTAGCTGGTTGCCGAATGCTACCTCCTGTGTCTGTCCCTAGGGCAAGGGGGGCTAAGTGCGCAGCAACTGCTGCTGCTGATCCACCGGAAGACCCACCAGGAACGTGTGATTTATTGACTGGATTTTTAACTGGGCCCCAAGCGGAGTTTTCATTGGACGAGCCCATAGCAAACTCGTCCATATTAGCTCGACCCATGAAAATAGCTCCAGCGGCTCTTAGTTTTTCAATAACCGTAGCGTCGTAAGGACTTCTGTAGGACTTAAGGAATTTAGAGCCACAGGTGACTGTTGTCCCTTTGGTCATCAAATTGTCTTTGACGACAATTGGTACTCCAGCTAAGGGCAGCAGCTTCTTGGCTTTTTTTGCAGCCACAATATAGTCGTTTTGTTTCTCAGCAGCATCGATAATGGCTGCCTTGTCCCAATTGATATGGGTGTTTAGATCGCGATGATTGATTTCAACCCGATCTGCATAAGATTTTGCAACTTCAAGAGGGTCAATAAGATCTCGATTGACGCTTTGCGATATGGTCCAGGCTTCTGCAGTTATAGGATCCAACATAACCCCACCTACTCAATGATCCTAGGCACCTGAAAAGCCGTTCCCACAGCCTTTGGAGCTGATTGCAATACATCATCCAAGACTCCAGAGGTCTGAACTGTATCAGGACGCTCTGGAGTCTCAGGCTTATGAATATCCGATCGCCAAGAGTCACCAAGTGTGTCAACGGCTTGATCTAGCGCAGAGAAATAGGACGTGACCAGGGAGAGCTGATGGCGATAATACTCTGCTTCGTCATCAGAAAGAGCAAGTTTTGCAAGCCTAGCAACTTGCAAAACAGTCTCTTTGTCTAGTTGGGTCACGAATTAAACCTCTTGTCCTTCAATCATGGTAATCTTGGTCAGACTGATTATCTTCTCACCTTCATCCACATTCATCAAGCGAACACCTTGGGTTAATCGTCCAATCACTCCAACTTCGTCCACGGTAAACCTCATGACCTTACCAGACGAGGTCATCACCATGATGTGATCATCAGGAGAAACTTGAAGTGTACCTACGACCGGGCCATTTCTCTCAGTGACCTTGATCGTGTAGATGCCTTTGCCAGCCCTCGTCTGAACTCGGTACTCTTCTAGAGGAGTTCTCTTTCCATAGCCATTCTCACAGACCGAGAGAATCGGGTCGACTGCATTTAGAACCGTCAAGCCTATGACATTATCACCATCTTCGGAGAACTTAATGCCGGTGACTCCGCGAGCTGAGCGACCCATAGCTCTTATATCCTTCACTGGGAATCGAATGGCCTTACCCAGCTTTGTTGCAATGAGAAGGTGATCTTCGTCACAAGCAATCATACAGGATACCAGTCGGTCTCCCTCTTCAAGTTTTAGACCAATGATGCCACTGGATCTCAACTTGTTGTAGGACATCAAATCGGTTTTCTTCACATAGCCGTTTGCGGTGACAGAAACCACGTAGGTACCTTCAGAAAACTCTTTAACCGGCAAAACGGAAACAACTTTTTCGCCTTCGTTGAGTTTAATCAAGTTGGCAAAGTGCGTCCCTCGCCCCGCAAGGGCAACTTCTGGAATCCGGTAAACTTTCTTGTCATAGACACGGCCCTGATTTGTGAAGCAAAGCAAAGACTGGTGGTTTGAAGCAATGAAGATGTCATGAACAAGGTCTTCACTTTTGGTTTTCATTCCAGAACGTCCCTTGCCACCCCGTTTTTGGGCACGGATCTCGTCAATGGGGGTTCGTTTGATGTAGCCAGCATGGGTAATGGTGACGGCTACATCTTCATCCGCAACCAAGGCTTCCATAGTTAGCTCATCCGCATCGGAAGCGACAATTTCCGTAGCGCGCTCATCTCCAAACTCCTCGCGGAGCGCTATAAGCTCATCTTTGATGATGTTGGTCACTCGTTGAGGAGTGTCTAAGATGTCTCGCAAATCGCGAATGACTTCCATGATTTCTTGATAGTCAGCAACAATCTTGTCACGTTCTAGACCCGTCAATCGAGCCAATCTCATATCTAGAATGGCTTTCGCCTGAATATCACTGAGATCGTACTTAGCGACTAGTTGTTCATGAGCAGCCTTGCTGTCTGCCGCCGATCGTATGGTTTGGACTACATCATCTACATTTTCTACTGCGGTTTTCAAACCGAGTAAAATATGCGCTTTTTCTTCTGACTTTCTCAACTCATAGGCGGTTCGTCGGATGATAACTTCCCGACGATGTTGATAGAAAGATTCCAAGACCTCTTTAATATTCAAGAGCTTGGGAATGCCATTCACCAGGGCAACCGTATTGATGCCGAATGTCGATTGAAGTGGGGTCAGCTTGTAAAGGTTGTTGAGAATAATCTCCCCTTGCTCACCTTTTCGAAGCTCAATTACAACGCGAATATCTTCCTGTGCTGATTCATCCCGAAGATCCGAGATGCCTTCGATCTTCTTGTTCCGAACCAAATCAGCGATCTTTTCAAGGAGCTTCGCTTTATTGACCTGATAGGGTAGCTCGGTGACAATAATTCGCTGACGGCCACTGGTACTCATATCTTCCACTTCAGCCCGAGCACGCATAACGACCGAGCCACGGCCGGTCATCATTGCCTGGATGATCCCCGCTCGACCATGGATGATTCCACGTGTCGGGAAGTCCGGCCCCTGAACAATCTCAAGAATTCTATCAAAGCTTAAGTCCTCATCTTCAATCAAGGCGAGCAAAGCATCGATGATTTCCGTCATGTTATGTGGCGGTACGTTTGTGGCCATACCAACGGCAATACCACTTGCGCCGTTAACGAGAAGACTCGGGACTTTTGTTGGCAGAACCAGGGGCTCAACTTCTTTATTGTCATAGTTCGGCCCAAAGTCGACCGTTTCCTTTTCAATGTCTTCGAGGAGCAAGTCGCTCAATTTTTTGAGTCGTACCTCGGTGTAACGCATGGCAGCGGGCGAGTCACCATCAACGGAACCAAAGTTACCCTGTCCATCCACCAGGGGGTAACGCATCGAAAAGTTTTGAGCCATCCGAACGAGTGCATCGTACACAGCGCTATCACCATGGGGGTGGAAACGACCGATCACTTCACCGACAATCCTAGCTGATTTCAGGTAGGGGCGATTGTGAAAGTTCTTCAGAAGGTTCATCGCATATAAAATCCGTCGGTGAACTGGCTTAAGTCCATCGCGAACATCAGGAAGAGCCCGTGAAACAATCACGGACATCGAATAATCGAGAAAAGACGCTTTAAGTTCGTCTTCGATATGAATTGGCTGAATTTGTGTATTTTCCATGGTCACCTAACCAGTTTAAGCATCTAGATTCTTGACATTAAGGGCATTGCTTTGGATGAAATCTCTACGTGGCTCGACATCATCACCCATAAGAGTGCTGAACAGTTGATCCGCATTCATCGCATCTTCGATTTCTACACGCAGTAGATTTCGCTTTTCTAACTCCATTGTCGTTTCCGCAAGTTGGTCGGGATTCATCTCACCCAAACCCTTATATCGCTGTACATAAGCACCTTTGCGCCCCTCTTCGAGGATAAACTCCTTCAGAGCTAGCATGGATGGAAGAGACCCCGCCTCTTCACCTTTGGTGTAGGAAAATGGGGATTGGGCAATCTCATTTATTTGCTTATGAATTCGTCTAAGCTCAAGAATCTCCCCACCTGCGAACAATGGAGCATCAATGACCGATCGCTTAGGAACATCAGCAATCCTAGTGTCAAACACAACACGATATCGGCTGTACTCTTCGTCGAAGGCAACTGTCCCTTCAACATAGATTCTCTCACCTTCGTGCTTCTTTTCTAGGTAGGCTATAATATCGTCCTTGAGCTTTTCAGCACCTTCATCGCTTGCTAGTGTGCTGGCGTCAATCTCGTCATGACCAACGATGTATTCCAAAATCTCTTGAGCACGCCTTCGAGAAGCCATTTCCAACACGGACTCATACTTTTCAAAGCGAGTCAGAAGCCCGCTGATCAAGGCCTTGTCCAAATTCTTTTCGTTGCTATCTTTGATCTCAAGGTGGCTCATCCCAACGTCACTCAGAAACTGTAGCAACTCGCGATCGTCTTTCAGATAGCGCTCAATCTTACCTTTTTTATATTTAAAGAGCGGCGGTTGCGCGATGTATAGAAAGCCCTTCTCAATCACCTGAGGCATTTGCCTGAAGAAGAAGGTTAGGAGTAGGGTTCGAATATGAGCACCATCGACATCCGCATCAGTCATGATAATAATTTTGTGGTAGCGGATCTTTGAAATATCGAAATCTTCGCGACCGATTCCCGTACCTAAGGCCTTAATCAGAAGCTTGATTTCTTGAGACGAAAGCATCTTGTCAAAACGAGCTTTTTCAACGTTGAGGATTTTTCCACGTAAAGGCAAGACTGCCTGTGTCGCTCTATCACGGGCTTGCTTTGCCGACCCACCCGCAGAGTCACCCTCGACCAAGAACAATTCACTTTTTTCTGGATCCTTCGATTGGCAGTCTGCCATTTTACCAGGCAAACCAGCAAAGTCTAGGGCACTTTTTCGCCTAGTAAGCTCTCTGGCCTTGCGGGCTGCCACACGAGCTCGTGCCGCTTCGATGATCTTCTGAATGACTTTCTTCAACATGTCCGGGTTTTCAGCGAAGTAGTCAGTCAGTTTTTCGGATACAATTGACTCAACCCAGCTTCTGACTTCGGGATTTCCCAACTTGGTCTTGGTCTGACCTTGAAACTCGGGATTTTTCACGCGAACGGCGCAAACGCCAACTAACCCCTCTCGAATATCATCACCTGTGATGCCGTCTTTGAAATTTTTGAGCATCCCTGATGACTCTGCAAAGGTGTTGACGACCCTTGTGAGTGACGTTTTCAAGCCTGTAAGGTGAGTTCCCCCCTCAACTGTGTGAATGTTATTCACATAGCTAAAAAGGCTCTCATTGTACGCTTCCGTCCATTGTAAAACCACCTCTATTTGGCCCACCAATCGACCGTCCTCTTCCTGAGACGAGGCAATATAGAGCGGGTTGGGGTGAAGCGGCGTTCGGCTCTTAACAAGGTGCTCACAGAAAGAGACGAGTCCGCCCTCAAAAAAGTATTCTTCCTCTCGATCAGATCGCTCATCTTTGAGATGAATACGGACACCTTTGTTTAGGAAAGCTAGTTCTCGGAGCCGCTTGCCTAGGGTATCGAATACAAAATTTGTTTCTTGGAAGATCTCTGGATCTGGCTTAAAGCAGGTATGGGTGCCATGATCATCTGTCGTGCCAACGATCTCAAGAGGGCTAGTTGGCTGACCACGTCCGTAGCTCTGCTTGTGAAGGTGACCCTCGCGACGAACTTCTACAAAACACCACTCTGAGAGTGCATTCACCACAGAAGCTCCGACACCATGCAATCCACCTGAGAAAGCAAAGGCCTTGTCATCAAACTTCCCACCAGCATGGAGCACAGTCATAACGACTTCGACAGCTGACCTTTGCTCCTTAGCATGCTGGGTCACGGGAATTCCGCGACCGTTATCACGGATCGATACGGAACCATCCATATGTATGGCAACTTCAATCCTATCACAGTGTCCGCCCATCGCCTCATCTATCGAGTTATCGACGATTTCATAGACCAAGTGGTGGAGGCCATCAAGGCCAGTGGAGCCAATGTACATACCAGGTCGTTTTCGAACCGCTTCGAGACCTTCTAGAACCTGTATATTGTCGGCAGAGTATTCGTTGCTTTGAACTTCGGTGGTACTCACTATGGGAGATCCTTCTTACAAATTAATTCGATCCGATTATATTTGGCCCTAACGGCTAGCTTTCGCGAATTGGCACAAGAACATGCATCGATTGGCATGAGGCTGGCTCAGAGTTAGGCACCAAGACAATGGGATCCTCTTCTGAATGAAAGTTCAGCGTCACCTCGTCGCTACTTATTGTCGAGAAAACATCAGTTAAAAACTTCCCATTGATGGCCAACTCGCGATCGCCATCTTTGTAGTTGGAAAGCGCGATACTCTCCTGGCTCTCTGAACTTCCAACGGTTCTAGACTTTAAGGTAAGCGAGGAATCTGAAAAGCACAACTGTAAAGCACGAGTCTTATCAGACGCTAAAAGCACCCTCTTAGTAACACTTTGAAAGTAAGGCCTTGGTATTGAAATAGGAGTTAGTTTTTTCTTAGGCAAAACCCCTTGATAGTTCGGGTACTTTACAGCAGAAAGGCGCACATAGATTTGATAGTCGGGGACTTCCGTGAGGAGAGTTGTTTTATCTTCCGAGATTGAAACTTTCACCGTTTCGAAGCCCTCACCACACATCCGCTGAAGCTCGTTTAGCGCCCGCTTAGATAAACAAACGCCGCTGTCGAGAAAGTTTTCTGGGAGTTCACTCTCCATTTCGGAAAATGATAAACGGTAGCCATCTGTGCCAACTAAGCGCATTCTATTGCCTTCGGGTTTGTGAAGGAATCCTACTGCCCCATAGTTACGAGGAGATTCGTGCGCGACACAAAACTGAACCTGATCGATCATATAGGAAAGTTTCTCGGTAGGAAGCTCAGCAGTGTTACTGGAGTTGATGCTAGGGGGCTCTCTCCAAACCTTAGAGTCAATGCGAGGCAGCTTCATTTCGAATTCACCTCGTTCTCCAGCAGTGATTGTTAAAAAGCTGCCTGTGAGTTCTAAGATGACAGGCCCGTCAGGTAACTGGCGAACGACATCCGCGAACAGTCTAGCTGGAACAAATGACTCACCGTCTTCATGAACTGTACATTCCATACTGCAATAAATCACAAGAACTCGATCCGCTACTGAGACATGCAACCGACCGTCTTCTGCCCGGAGCCCAATCTGGGCTAGGCTTCGTTCTGAGATAGCACCTTGGGATCTGGTGGTAGCTGTGCTGAGCTGGCTTTTTCCAATGCTAACTTTCATCTGAGCTCCGTTGCCTGTTATTAGATAAATAAATAGTTATCTCTTTAAATAGTAGTAATAGTAGTTGTAGGCTTGATTTTGTGGATAAGATTGTAAGTGCCTAATATATTATTAAAAATCATGGTCGCAGCCTGTGGTTAAGTTATGGATAACTCGGGGGATAAGCTAGGGATAAAAATGTGGATAACTTTTTCACCTGAACTTATCCACGGCTTGTCCATAGGTTTTCAACAGCTTATCCACAGCGTCGAACTGGTTAATGTAGTTGGTCAAGTTTGCGTTCAATGGCTTCAATATGGGTTTTTACCTCTATGTCACGTTTCTTATCCTGCTCGATTTTCTTGACAGCGTGCATGACAGTGGTGTGGTCTTTACCACCAAAACCAGCGCCAATCTCTGGAAAAGATGACTGTGTGCGATTGCGAGACAGAAACATAGCAATTTGCCGGGGGATTGAGAAGGCTCGTTGCCGTTTCTTAGACTTCAGGTCGGCGACTCTGACTTTGAAGTGCTCAGCGACAATTTTTTGAATGCTCTCGATAGTAATATTCTTAGTGCCAGTGTCACCAAGGACATCTTGGAGAATCTGGGATGCCAGTTCAATATCAATCGGGACCCCTTGCAGTGCAGCAAACGCAGCCACTCGCCGGAGTGCTCCCTCCAAGACGCGCACATTACCTTTTGCGTGGTTTGCAATATATTCAGCGACATGCTGACTTAGTGGTACTCCTTGCTTGTCGGCTTTGTTCATCAGAATAGCGACACGATGCTCAATATCTGGTGGTTGAATATCGGCTATCAGCCCCCATTGGAAGCGGTTTCGTAGACGGTCTTCTATGTCTGGAATGTCCTGGGGAAAAATATCTGATGTCACAACAATCTGTTTTTTGGCTTCATACAAGGCGTTGAAGGTATGGAAAAATTCTTCTTGAGTCCGTTCTTTACCAGAGATGAACTGGATATCATCAACCAACAGAACGTCGCAGTTTCGGTACTTGCGACGAAAGTCCCACATCTTATTAAAACGAAGGCAGTATATCATTTCGTTCATGAATCGTTCGCTAGTGATGTAGGTAATGACGGCATTTTCTTTGACTTTCAGCACTTTATTGCCAACAGCGTGGAGTAGGTGGGTTTTGCCCAAGCCGGTGCTGCCATATAGAAATAGCGGGTTGTAGTGTTGACCTGGAGCATCTGCTACCGCGAGGCAAGAAGCATGAGCGAACTGATTACTCGGGCCGTTAACAAAGTTTTGGAACGTGTATTCGGTGTTGAGCTGAGAGTGATGGGTGAGTGCTCTTGACACCGGACTTGAAGGCTCTCTCGTGTAGTCAGGTTGTGGGTCGGGGTCGGAAACTTCGTTGTGGCTTAGAAGTTCATTAAGCGTAGAGCTATCATCTTCAAAAACTTCAGAGGCCGTAGACTCGGTGCCTTCTATCTCGAACCGGAAGAAAACCTGAAGCCCTAGGGTTGCTTTGCAGTAGTCAAATTGATCTATAAAGCGATCCAAGATCACTTGGTAGGAAGTCATATCGGGCAGAGATATAACCACTTCGTCGTCACTGTGAGATTTAGAGTCGAGGGGTGCGATCCATTTGTCAAACTCATCAGGCTCGATAAGCTCTTTAAGCTGCTGCTTAATTTTTAGCCAGGGGCTTTGCTTAGGGTCGAGATTTTTGCTGGATTCGTTTGACTCACCAGACTCTGGAGGAAAGAGCGTTTGCATTAGGAGATTCCTGGGTTATATGCTCCGAGATTGGACGACGCGTATAGGCATGTCTACGAAACAGGAAAAGTACCATAAGTTTGATGTCCCAATCAAGGTTAAAAGATTCACTAAAAGTTCAATAGAAACAAGAGTTTACAGATCGCAGTACCTGTGGATAAGTCAATGAATTAGGGAGCTTATGAAGCCGCAAGAAAAATATCGAATGTACGCATTAGTCGTGGGTGCAAACTTTGAGTCGATTACCTACATTATCGCTGCTTGGTTTGCTGGAGACTGGCTGGACGAGAATTATCCCAGAGATTTCACCTGGTCCATAGTAACATACCTTTTGGGCTTGATTCTCATCATCAGATCCTGGTATGTCATGTTTCGCATAATGATTCGAGCACAGAATAGAGATAAAAACGAGGGATCAGGATCATGAACTTCAAACCTATATTAATGTCTCTTGGTTTCGTTGGACTTGTCATCTTGGTTGGCGGGCTTCAGTTTTTGAAGCCATTGGAAGCTCTGGCTCTCATGATCGGTTTCTTGCTTTTTGCCCTCAATATTATGACCATGGGATTTCTTGCTCTGATGACCGTACGGGCATCGAAAGGGCAGGTCAGTCGGGCGCAAAAGCCGCTGGCCTTGTTGCTCGGCTTATTCAAGTTCGCGATTCTAGTTCTAGGGCTTTACTTGAGCTTGATACACTATAAACTCCCAGGGATATACCTAGGCTGCGGTGCACTTTTAGCTCTTGTTGTGATCCTTTGGAATTATACGACTCAGTACCTTAAATCAATGAATGCGACTGCGTCAGAGTAGCTTTTTTGTCAAAAAAATTGTCTATTAATTGTTCTGAAAATCATATAGTAAGGACTTCCATTTTTGTTTTTTAGAGGTTCAAGTAAAAGGAAGCTCTCCCAATGAATTTTCCGCGTTCGACAAAAGCAAAGCTAGGCGCAATTGCCGGCCTTTTCAGCTCAATTAATGCCTACGCAGCCGGTGGTGGTGTTCAATTTATTAGCTACTACCAAATGTTGCTTAACACTTTTGGTATCTCTGATGAACATGTCATCGAAGAGTGGAAGCCGGTTCTAGGTGCGGCATTCACACTTATTATCACTCTGTTGATAGGACTGAAGTATCGCGCTAAAGTTGCTGCAGCAGGAGACGATGTGACGCCTGATGCGGGATTTAGTGTGCGAAGCATCATGGAGATGATTATGGATTTCGTTCATAATCTCGGCAAAGGAATCATCGGCGAAACCGAGGTTCGTCCCTACCTTTCGGTGTTATTTGGACTCTTTTTGTTTATTCTGATCAGCAATGTGTCTGGTTTGGTTCCTGGTTTCACACCAGCCACTGAAAGTATTAGCACAAATTTAGCTCTTGGGCTTTTTATCTTCATCGTTTTCAATATCGCAGGTGTCAAAGAACACGGTGTTTTTGGATATTTGAAAACATTCGCTGGGCCTATGGCGATCATGGCACCATTCATATTTTCAATAGAAATGATCGGGTCTTTTGTGAGGCCAGTATCACTAGCCTTAAGGCTTTACGGAAATATATTTGGTGATCACTTAGTACTTTCAGTATTCACAGGCTTGACTTATTTAGTTTTGCCTTCGTTTCTTCTTTTCTTTGGTTTGATGGTAGCTTGCTTGCAGAGTTTTGTGTTTACCCTTCTCAGTGGTATTTATATCTCTCTTGCAGTTTCTCATGACCATTAATTTTATCTTTTTTACTTTTTGCGGGGTAAGGATTCATGAAGCGTAATCTTGGAAATGTTTTGACCGTTCTAGGTGGTCTTTTAATCAGTTCTTTCGCTTTTGCAGCGGAAGGTGGAGACGCGACTGGCTGGATGGCAATTGGTTCCAGTTTGGCAATCGGATTGGCTGCTCTAGGTGGTACCTATTCTCAGGGTCGTGCTGCTGATGCTGCTCTTTCTGGTATCGCAAGAAACCCAACGTCTGCGGACAAGGTTTTTACACCTATGATCATCGCTCTCGCTTTGATCGAGTTCCAGGCTATCATGGGCTTCATCATTGCATTCTTGTGGTACAGCAAGTAATGACTATGGCGTATTTTTATACGCCATAAACCTCTCTTCTACTCGAACTCCTTCAATATAAACTCCCCGATCTTATTCTCTGAAATTCACAATCCAATGCTAAATTTTCCGTGTAGAGGCACGAAAGTTTTCTTCTATTCAATCTGATGGGACAAACATTTGTAGCTACTTGCTATGTATATATGGCGCTTATAGAAAAGGCTCTATACCAATGGTCGAGCCTTTTCTCTTTTCTTTCCAACTCTGATCTCCATTCATCGTTCTGATTAACATACTTCTCAAAGATTGAGTGAGCATACCTAGTTCCACGTGAAACATAAGGCAAAGCTACTTGGTGGTATAGACAGATATATTTCCTAGCATCAAATCTATTGAGTCTTCTTTACTGGAAAATTTTGGCATTCGGGAATATGCGAGGTTGGCATCATTGCTGAATAAACCAAGGTTAGGAGATCAAGAAAAAGTCAATTTGGAAATGCTGTCATACTGCACGACAGCAAGTTGTATTTGTCTACATGTATCAAGTGCTTGTGCTTGAACCATTAATACTTCCGACTCAGTTGAATAGCATCATACATACTTGTCTTAAAGACATAGAAATTTTCTTATAAAAGTATCAAATTTTGATCAGCAACTTCTAACTAGTAATACTTATTCTAAAGCTCTTCCATACATCTCTATCTAATACTAAAGACTAATCCAAGTCTTGTATTCTAAATGATCTCTCAAAATTTTATCCAATCAGTATGTTTCACGTGAAACATACTTAATCAATCTGTTTGGGCTAGATTTAGCTTCTCTTTGAACAGATTCCATACATTAGATAAGAAATTCTATTTAATTAATTCTCTAACAGTAGAGAGTGCAAAAATTTGTCTCAAAAGCTTACATTCTGCAGAAATGCAAGGTTTTTGTATCGAAAACATATTATTTTCGATTTTCACCACTATTCGATGATATAGCTGGATTGATCTTGGATTGGGGGCGAAGGCTTAATTGAAGACTAGTTCCACGTGAAACATATATGAGGTTTTGTTTGATAGGTAAAAATGGCCTACATAATGTTCTGAGAATGTTCCACGTGGAACGTTGAAAGAATATGTTTCACGTGAAACATTGGATCAACTTGTGATAATAAGTTGGTTCGGTGTCTGCGATTTCCAAACAATTCGATCACCAAACTCAAGGAGAGCTTTCATGGCACGAGTGATTGCGATTTCTAACCAGAAGGGTGGAGTTGGCAAGACTACCACTGCTATCAACATCGCAAGTTGTATCGCTGCGAGTGAAAGAAGAGTTCTCTTAATTGATATGGACCCTCAAGCAAATGCGGGGAGCGGGCTCGGGATTTATCAGAACTCTGAGTTAAAAAGTATGTATCATGTGCTAGTAGACGATTTGCCTCTGCTCGATGTTGTTCAGGGAACAGAGTTGACGTTCCTAGACGTCGCCCCTTCTAGCCAAGATTTGAGTGGGGCTGAGATTGAATTGGTATCTACTATCGGGCGGGAGTCCCGCCTAAAAGATGCTATTGAACCAGCTTTAGCCGAGTATGATTTTATTATCATTGATACTCCTCCAACTCTCGGACTTGTGACCGTTAATGCATTAACTGCTGCTGACTCGGTTCTAATACCTCTTCAGTCTGAATACTATGCACTCGAAGGCCTTTCTCAGCTCTTAAAGACCACAAGCCTCATCAAGAAACGCCTGAACCCGAGGTTGGAGCGAGAGGGAATCCTCTTAACGATGTACGATCGTCGCAATAATCTTTCCCAGCAGGTGGAAAAAGAAATCCGGAAGCATTTCGAAGGGGAAGTATTCAAACAAGTCATTCCACGGAATGTGAAATTATCTGAAGCACCGTCTTATGGGAAACCAGCCATACTTTATGACTATTCCTCGCTTGGTAGCGTAGCATATATCCGGGTTGCCGATGAGATACTAAGTCGCTACCCAAATGGAAAGGATGTTTCAATTAGTAGAAAGCAGGTCATGAGATCTGTAAGAATCGAAGATGAAGGAGCTAGCTTAGATGGCTAATAAGGCAAAAACACCAAAAAAAGGTGGGTTAGGGAAGGGCTTGAATTCCCTGCTGGGATTTGAAGATAACGTAGAATTAGACCTTAGCTCCAACAATAACAAGCAGGAGCGAGAGGCTGCGAACCTCATTGAAGTTCCGGTTGACTCAATTCGTCCGAACCCAAGGCAGCCTCGGAAGGTCTTCAATCAGGTCGAGCTTGAAGAGCTTTCAAGAAGTCTAAAGGAAGATGGCGTCGTACAACCACTTATCGTCTCAAAAACTGATGGTGGATATACCCTAATAGCAGGGGAGCGCCGTTGGAGAGCCTCCAAATTAGCTGGATTTAGCCAGGTTCCAGTTCTTGTGAAGAGCGTTAGCCCCGATGAAATGCTACGCATTGCAATTATCGAAAATGTTCAAAGGTCCAATCTAAACGTGATTGAGGAAGCTGAAGCTTATGCGACTCTCATCAAAGACTTTGGCTTAACTCAAGAGGAATGTGCTAAGAAAGTCGGCAAGGATCGTGTGACTGTAACAAACCTGCTGCGTATTCTTGCTCTTCCGCGGGAAGTTCAAGACGACCTGATGGAAGGGACACTCAGCATGGGGCATGGCCGAGCAATGCTTGGCCTGAGTGAAAAAAAGCTCATCCTTAGAGCTAGAGACATCATAGTTAAAAAGAAGCTTAGTGTGCGTCAGACTGAGCAATTGGTTAAAAAGTTTAAAAAACAAGGTGAAGAACCTATTGCGGACCCTGAGGCCGATGATCCAAACTTGGAATACCTGGCCGAAAGCTTGAGAAGCTTTCTCCGTACCAAAGTAAGAGTTGCTGGTAATGGTTCAAGAGGGCGTATTGAAATATCCTATTTTTCTGCTGCCGAACTAGAAAGACTCTTGCGTTCTATTGGCGGGCCGCAGTTTGATTCCTAGTAAAAAGATGTTGATTTGTAAGTTCCTTTAATATCAGCTCTAATTCTGAATGCATAAATCAGATGTTGAGAAGATGATCATAATAAGATACTTAGGTACGCCTTACGAAAGGCTTTTCTGATCTCATAGCAAATGGGGTTTTCATTACATGTCCTCACTAAATTTGGTTCCTAATCCAACAGTTATGACCGTGCAAGCGGGCATATTCATCGCA
Source organism: Pseudobacteriovorax antillogorgiicola (assembly GCF_900177345.1). Classification (NCBI taxonomy): domain Bacteria; kingdom Pseudomonadati; phylum Bdellovibrionota; class Oligoflexia; order Oligoflexales; family Pseudobacteriovoracaceae; genus Pseudobacteriovorax; species Pseudobacteriovorax antillogorgiicola. The sequence goes on along the minus strand of NZ_FWZT01000001.1, from coordinate 427,244 downwards.
AACTTTTTTGTCATAAAAAAGCTTCTGCTTGAGCCCTATCTGAAAGTTTATGACAAGCGTCAGAATCTGACAGTCGGCAATAAGTCTGAGGCGGAGTCTTTGCTGCAAAAGAACGAAACGACTCTTAAGCAAATTAAAGAGACATTGCAAGCAGCGTCAGACGAAGCTACCAGCATTCGGTCCGAGCTTACGGCTCAGGCTTCCGTTAAAAAGGGTCAGCTAATCTCGTCTGCTGAGCAAGAAGCTAAGGCTACCATTGAGTCGGTCCGTAGCCAGATCACCGAATCTTTAGCGGAGGAGCGACGCAAAATTCCAAATCTCGTAGATGATTTGACTGCGACCATCGTTAATCAAGTAATAAATGCATAAGTGAGGGACTGTGGAAAACTTTAATTGGGTCATGGGTGCTGTAATACCTTATGCCAACTTAGCTATTTTCCTTTTTCTAGCTGTGAAGGTGTTCAAAGGTCCCCTGATGGGCGCACTGTCTGGACGAAAAGACGAGTATGTCTCTCAATTAAAAGAGGCTAATCGGGCTAAAGAAGAGGCGGAAGCTAAGCATCGAGACTTGTCAGAGAAGCTTGCGAAGCTAAATGATGAAGTTGCTGAAATCAAGGCGAGGGCCAAGAGCCAAGCTGAGTTGGAAGCTAAGAAGATTATCTCTGACGCTGAGACACTCGCGGCTCACCTGACCAACGAAGCGCGCCGTATCGCCGACGCCGAAGTTGCGAAGGCTAAAGCTACTCTCCGTGATGAGATTCTGAGCGGTGTTAAAGAAAAAGTTGTTTCTCGGATCAAGGCTGAGATGACATTGGATCGTCAAAAAAGCATGTTTAGCGAGCAGCTAAAAAACATTAGCCAGGCGAAAGGGGAAGCTTAAATATGAGTGCAGAACGAGTCGCCAAGCGCTACGCTAAAGCTCTATTTGATCTCTGCGAAGGTGATCTTGCTAAAGCTAAGATCTATCGGGAGGCTTTTGGAGCTATTTCCGAGATTTTCGAGCATGAAGATATTCGTAAAGTTCTGGCTAGCCCTGTAGTGAATTCTGAATTGAAACGCAAGGTGCTAAAAGACGTAGCTGAGCAGATCGAAGCTGATCGCCTTTTGAGTCTCTTCCTTGACTCCATTGCCGAGGCAAATCGTGTTGGGGTTATTCCAGAAATCTCGAAGTCTCTCCACAAGATGATTCTCAAGCAAGAGGGAATTGTGGAAGCAGAAGTCTTGACAGTTTTCGAACTAGATGACGAGAGTCTTTCTTCAGTGAAAACCTCGCTCGAAGATCTAACGAAGACTAAGGTTCAACTATTCAATAAAGTCGATAAGTCTATTCTAGGTGGGTTTGTGGTCCGCATCGAGAATAGTGTCTTAGATATGAGTCTCAAAACCAAACTAGATGCAATGACACAAAGTGCCGTCAGGTAAGGAGCAAGGGTTTACCATGGAAAAAATCCGTGTAGAAGAAGTCAGTAAGATAATCAGTGAAAAAATCAAGAACTTCGACCACAAGGTCGAGCTTGAAGAAACTGGAACCGTACTTACCGTAGGTGACGGCATTGCACGTATCTATGGTTTGGAAAAGGCAATGGCTGGTGAACTAGTAGAGTTCTCCAGCGGCATCAAAGGGGTTGTTCTCAACCTCGAAGAAGATAATGTCGGTGTTGCGGTTCTCGGTTCAACCAAGGGCATTAAAGAAGGTGAAACTGTAAAGCGAACGAAGGAAATTAACTCTGTACCAGTCGGTCAGGGTCTCGTTGGCCGTATCGTTGACGCTCTTGGTAATCCTCTAGATGGGCAAGGACCTATCGAAAATGCCGAACTTGGAAAAGTCGAAGTGAAGGCACCTGGTATTATTGCTAGAAAGTCAGTCCACGAGCCACTTCAGACTGGTCTAAAGGCGATCGACTCAATGGTTCCAATTGGGCGCGGTCAGCGAGAGCTTATTATTGGTGACCGGCAAACAGGTAAAACAGCAATCGCAGTCGATACTATCCTCAATCAAAAAGGTAAGGATGTTGTCTGCGTTTATGTTGCTATTGGTCAAAAGGCTTCGACTGTTGCACAGGTTGTAGACAAACTAAAGCGTGAAGGCGCCATGGATTACACGATCGTGGTTGCTGCGACCGCTCTTGACCCTGCTCCAATGCAGTTCTTAGCACCATACTCTGGTTGCCGTATGGCAGAGTTCTTCCGTGATAGTGGCAAGCACGTTGTCATTTTTTACGACGATTTGTCTAAGCAGGCGGCTGCTTACCGTGAACTCTCGCTTCTCCTTCGTCGACCACCTGGTCGTGAAGCATACCCAGGTGATGTATTCTATCTCCACAGTCGTCTCTTAGAGCGTGCTTGTAAGCTCAACGATGAGTTAGGATCGGGATCAATCACGGCATTCCCAATCATTGAAACTCAAGCTGGCGATATCTCGGCTTATATCCCGACCAACGTTATTTCTATTACCGACGGCCAGATTTTCCTTGAGTCAGACCTTTTCCACAGTGGTATTCGCCCAGCTGTAAACGCTGGACTTTCAGTGTCCAGGGTTGGTGGTTCAGCACAGGTTCCCGCGATGAAGAAGGTTGCTGGTACTCTTCGCCTTGAATTAGCTCAGTATCGCGAACTTGCGGCATTCTCTCAGTTCGGGTCGGACTTGGATGCTGCGACGCAAAGGACGTTGAAGCGCGGTGCGCTGCTCACAGAGCTCCTGAAGCAATACCAGTACTCGCCACAGGAAGTAGGTTTACAGGTTGCCGTTATCTATGCTGGTACAAAAGGCTTCCTAGACAACTACGAAGTAGGCCAGGTGAAGGAATGGGAAGCTGGCTTCATCAGTCACGTGAGAGCTAATCATGGCGAGATGCTCAAAAAGATCGAAGGTCGCGCTAAGCTCGATGCTGTTGAAGAAGAACTAAAACAAGCGATTAAGTCTTACGACGAAGGATTCAAGGCCAATGGCTAACCTGAAAGATATTAAGCGTCGAATTGGTAGTGTTAAGAGTACTCAGAAGATTACCAATGCCATGAAGCTTGTATCAGCAGCAAAGTTCGCGCGAGCGAATGCTGCTGTCGAGGCCTCTCGTCCCTATGCAGAAGCCTTCAAGGGTATGGTTTCTCGATTGATTGCTTCGGAAGGGGCAAACCTGAATTCAGAGCTTCTAAAACAGAAGTCTGAAAAGAGGGTGCTTTTGGTTCTTCTGGCGACCGATCGTGGTCTTTGTGGTGGTCTGAATACTAACTTATTCAAGGAAGCGCAAACATTTATAGAGCTTAAGGAGAGTGAAGGGGTTGATGTCGATCTCTTCGCCTGCGGTCGTCGTGCCATTTCATTCACCAAGCGGATGCGAAACCGTACGGTGGGAACACGTGAAAAAGTGCTCGAAAAGCCAACGATTGAATTGGCTCGTGAAATGACAGCGGGATGGCTCGATGGATTCAAAGACTCTACTTACGAGTCTGTTTACGTGCTCTTTCCAAAGTTTAACTCCGCGCTGGATCAGGCTCCGACTGTAGAGAAAATACTGCCACTAGTGATGGATACTCAGTCAGCAGATCAAGAAGCTGGAGAGGGCGATTTGATTGTCGAACCTTCGCTCCATGAGTTTCTCGATAGTTTGCTCGAGAAGAAGCTCCTTGGCAGTGTCTACAACGCCTTCTTAAACGGTTGCGCCTCGGAGCACGGAGCCCGTATGACGGCCATGGACTCAGCGACGAGCAATGCTCAAGAAGTAATTAAGAAGTTAACTCTGCAATACAACCGAGCACGACAGGCTGCGATTACCACTGAGCTAACAGAGATCATTAGTGGCGCTGAAGCCCTCAACTAAAGACGAAACAACCTTGTGAGAGGTAAGGAGATAAGATGCAAACTGGTCACATTGTTCAGGTCCTCGGACCTGTAGTCGACGTTGAATTTACCGACGGCGAGCTACCAAAGATTTATAACGCGCTTACATTAAGCAATCCTGCGATTAGCGATGAAGCGGATAACCTAGTTCTTGAGGTCGCACAACACCTTGGTCAGAACATGGTTCGAACAATTGCTATGGATTCAACCGAAGGCCTAACCCGTGGTGCAAGTGTCAAGGATACTGGCGACCAGATCACGGTTCCTGTTGGTAAGGCTGCTCTAGGCCGAATTCTAAATGTGACTGGCGATCCTGTTGACGAAGCAGGTCCTGTTAACGCTGACAAGCGTTACCCAATTCACCGTCAAGCGCCAAGCTTCAACGACCTTTCTACTCAGACTGAGATTCTAGAAACAGGTATCAAAGTTGTTGATTTGATCGCCCCATATGCCAAAGGTGGTAAGATTGGTCTTTTTGGTGGTGCTGGTGTAGGGAAGACCGTAACAATTATGGAGTTGATCAACAACGTTGCAACTCAGCACGGTGGATACTCTGTATTCGGTGGCGTAGGGGAAAGAACCCGAGAAGGAAATGACCTTTACTATGAGATGAAGGACTCAGGAGTACTGGATAAGACAGCTCTCGTTTATGGTCAGATGAATGAGCCTCCTGGTGCTCGGGCACGAGTGGCACTTTCAGCACTAGCGATTGCTGAATATTTCCGTGACGAAGAGAACCAAGACGTTCTTCTCTTCGTTGACAATATTTTCCGCTTTACCCAGGCTGGCTCAGAAGTATCGGCACTTCTAGGCCGTATCCCTTCAGCTGTTGGTTATCAGCCGACTCTAGCAACTGAAATGGGTGAGCTACAGGAGAGAATTACGTCAACTAAAAACGGATCGATTACGTCGGTTCAAGCGGTCTATGTACCTGCTGATGACTACACGGATCCCGCACCTGCAACAACATTCGCTCACTTGGATGCCTCGACCGTGCTTTCCCGTTCGATTGCAGAGCTTGGCCTCTTCCCAGCGGTCGACCCACTTGCATCAAACTCCAGAATCTTAGACCCTGCGGTTGTTGGTGAGACACATTATCAGGTAGCACGAAAAGTTCAGTCGATTCTTCAACGATATAAAGAGCTTCTCGATATTATCGCCATCCTCGGTATGGACGAACTTTCAGAAGAAGATCGCCTTACAGTTGCTCGAGCGAGAAAGATTCAGAGATTTATGTCTCAGCCATTCTTCGTTGCCGAGCAATTCACTGGAAACCCAGGTAAATATGTGAAGCTAGAAGACACCATTCGCGGGTTCAAAGGAATCTGTGAAGGTGAGTATGATGATCTCCCAGAGCAGGCGTTCATCTATGTTGGAACGATAGAAGAGGCAGTCGAAAAGGCTAAGACTCTCCAGTAGGTAGGAAATTATGGCCACAGAATTTGGATTAAGTATTGTATCCCCGAGCAAGTCTATTGCGTCTGAGAAATCGACAGCAGTGACTTTGCCCGGTTCCCAGGGCTATATGACTATTTTGCCTGATCACTCAGCAATGGTTGCTGAACTCGGTATCGGCGAAATGATCGTCACCAACGCAACGACCAAGGAAAAAGAAAGCTTCTTTATTTCTGGTGGATTTGTAGAAGTGAGAGGTGACGACGTTGTGGTGCTGGCTGATATTGTCGAGTCACAGAAGGAAATTCAGCTGGAAGCTGCTGAGGAAGCCCGCAAGGAAGCGCTACTCGCACTGGAAGGTAAGAAGGACCAAGGTGACATTGATAAGTCTACAAAGGCTTTGAAGGAAGCTGAGTACCGCATTAAAGTCGCAAAGTCTGTTGCAAGTTAAAATCATAAGCCAGTATCCTCCTAAGTAGCTCTAAGGTGCAAGGGGGGAGCCATTACTATGACTCAAAACATTGTATGGGATGGCTATGGACTAGGGGGTCGATACTCAGGTATCGGCCGTCATGGTTTTTACCTAGCTCAACAATTGAAAAATTCGGGGCGATACCCAATCATCCTCGGGTACGGGCCGATCGAGCATTTAGGTTTATCGCAGGTCTTTTCGAATAAGACTCTCCCCGGAAAACTTCTTTATCCTCATCAGATTCTCAAAAGCATCACAAGTCTAGACCAGAAAGTCGATGTATTTCACGGCTTGAGCAATTTCAATGTACCGCCGTCTGAGATTGGTGGCCTCAGAGTTTTGACAGTGCACGATGCGATACCACTTATTGCGCCAAAGGAAGTGTCATGGACTCTAAGAGAACAGATGAAATTTTTGATGCCGCGAGCAATATCAGATGCAGACATCGTGATCTGCGTATCTCAATGGACGCTCAAAGTGCTGGCAGACTTGTTTCCAGAAAGCTCTAAAAAGCTTGTCTATATACCGAATGGTCGAACCAAGTGGAAAGGCAGTGTTTCACGTGGAACAGTGTCGAAAAGGCTCATAAAGATCTCACGGTATGAGCCTTATAAAGGCTTCGACCGTGTGGTCTCAACCCTCTCTCTTTTGGACAGGGAATACGAGATCGATTGGATCACTGATAAGAAGGGGGCATGCTGGCTCAGTAAGCACGGGGTGCCACAGCTTGGCGGACAACGCCTCAGAATTCACGCGGGAATAGCTCAGACTTCCTTAGATGCGTTACTGTCATCCGCTGATGTGCTGATCCATGGTAGCAAGTTAGAGGGCTTTTGCCTTCCAGCAGCCGAAGCCCTTGCCAACGGAAAACCTATTCTGTACTGCAGCGGTAGCGGAATTGATGAGGTCGTTGGAGATGGGGGAATCGGTATGAGTCCCTATGCACACGCAAGAGATTGGGCCGACGCCCTTGAAGCCTTGTTTTGTGATTACAGCCGCTGGCAGAGCAAAACCTCTTCAGCCTTCCATAAGCTTCTATCTTGGGAGGCAGTGGCAAAAAAGACATGCACTGTCTATAATGGTGAGAGTTCATTGAACGCATTGAGTTAGCCGTAAGCTACTGGATCAAAACGTTGCCGAGGGATGATGTGGGAAAAAACAAACAAGACGTGACACGAACGGATTCTGCTGAGGACGCTATACTGGTGGCGGGGGGGTCAGGGTTTATCGGGCGTCACCTCGTGCCATTCTTAGCCGATCGAGGTCATTCAGTTGTCTCCATGTATCATATGCGTCTACCGGAACCTTATCCCAATGTATTTCCTGTATGCTCAGACCTTGGTTCTGTTGACCTCCTTGCAGCTCCTTTGAGAGGAGTAGAAACTGTTATTTTTCTAGCCTGGGAAAATAACTTCATGGGCTCATCCGATGAGATAAAGTTTGACCCAAGCTATAAGCGATGTAGTACCAACGTGCGACTTTTGAGTAACTTACTTACGGCAATGGAAAAAGCTGAAACTAAGAGAATCATCTTCTTAAGCGCAGTTGGTGCCAATCGTCGGGCAAAGCTACCATTCCTTAAAGAGAAATACCTTGCCGAAGTCGCCGTCCTAAATTCCAAGGTCCCTGAAAAAATCATCGTACGAAGCAATCTAGTGTACCATCCAGATTCAGCCCACGATCAATTCATTAAGTCCGTGATGAATGTAATGAAGTTCCCTGGGGTGTACCCTGTCCCACGGGTCGATGATAAAATTGCTCCTGTTCATATCGATGACCTATGTCAGATACTTGGCGATGCCAGCGAGTACGAAATGGAGCAACCTTCGGCGATTGTAGAGGTTGCTGGCCCAGATGACCTGCGGGTAGAGGATATTTTTCGTTTGGTATCGGAAAAATTTTCAAAAGGTGCTCGAATACAGCTGAGGGGTTCGCTTGGAAATAGCCTGGTACCAATTTTCGAAAGGCGAGGGGAGCATTATTCACCTTCGGGCCCGAAGGTAAAGGACTACCTATCGATTGCTAATATCCGGGATAGCAATACCGAGACAGATAACCCTATCTCGGGAGTGCTACTAAAGAAAACAAGAGGGTTTCGAGAAGCTCTCGGTGCTATCTCGAAGTGATCATCTTGCCCCAGTGGTGTTTAATTCAACCTTAGCTAAGGCTAAGGTCTCGGCTTTCCCCACGGAGAAAAGAAGGAACATCTAGTTCATCATCGGATTCCGCCTTAGTTTCCTGACTCAGCTTTTCAGCAATCTTAAGGGCAGCGTCAATTTTCTTGTCCATATCGTCTTGTTCGCTATTGATCTCGAACTCAGCTTCCTGCTCCTTACTAGATCGTGCGCCTTCGATTCTGGTCTTACTCTGCTCTAGGTCTTTATCTGCTAATACTGGTGTAGGCTCTGGCTCAGAACCATCTTCTAGATCATCATCAAATAGGGGTGTTTGTTTAAGTTCCAAGCTTTCTTGCTTGTGACTCTCTTCAGGGCTAGAGAGAGAAAATGCAGGATCTGGTTGAGCCCGCAATGCCCCTTGGAGGCTTGTCTTGTCTGGTGTTTCCAGTTCATCGTCAATGGGAAACCCTGTAGCGATGACTGTGACCCTCAATTTTTGCCCGATGTCTTCATCGATCACGGCACCAAAGATAATATTGGCATCTTCATGGGCTGCCTCTTGCACTATGGAGCAGGCCTCGTTGACCTCCATCAACGATACATTTTCCCCTGCTGTAATGTTGATGAGAATTCCTGTCGCCCCTTCAATGTCAACATCTTCGAGAAGTGGTGATTGGATGGCACGACGTGCCGCCTCTGGGGCCCGACCTTCGCCTTCTGCTTCACCGATGCCCATCAAGGCCATTCCCATGCTCGCCATAACTGTTTTTACATCAGCGAAATCAACATTCACCGTACCTGGAATATTGATAATATCTGAGATGCCTTTAACGGCATTTACCAAGACATTATCAGCCATCCGGAAAGCGTCAATCATACTCAAATCGGGACTAGCTACCTGAAGAAGCCTCTGATTCGGAATTGTTATGAGGGTATCGACATTTTCTTTTAGTCTCTGAATGCCTTCTTCGGCGTGCTTGCGACGGCGTTTGCCCTCAAACGCGAATGGCCTTGTCACGACTCCAACTGTGAGTGCCCCCTGCTCACGAGCAACTTGAGCCACGATCGCTGCACCACCTGTCCCTGTTCCACCACCCATACCAGCAGTGACAAAGACCATATGTGAGCCTTGCAACGCTTCTGCAATCGCATGACGGTCTTCTAGCATAGCATCTCGTCCAATATCAGGGTCAGCCCCAGCACCAAGACCCTTTGTGAGTTCCTTACCTATCTGAATCTTGCGCTCGGCAAGTGAGAACCGTAATGCTTGGACATCAGTATTGGCAGCTATAAACTCTACGCCCTCGATATTGGTCCGAATCATGGTATTGACGGCATTGCCACCGCCTCCACCGATGCCGATAACCTTAATATTGGCGGCAGGCGGGACGAAGTTTTCAGGATCGAACGTCATGGTGCTCTCCCAGCGAGATTGGAATTTTTTGGGTGATCTTTGCAATTATAGGAAGGAATGACTTAGGGTGTCAAATTGATTAATTTGAGTTCTTAGGAACAAGATCTTGCCGTAGCTTCTAGGATAGCTCCCGAATCCAGTTCACAAATTGGTAAACGTAGCGCTTGGGCCAAGAAGCACTGGATTCATCGTGAAGAATCTTACGCCGACCAATTTCAAGATTGATAAGACCGATCACTGTTGCGTAAGTTGCAGGATACTCCCAGTCGTGGGACATCCCGAGTGAAATGTGGGGTTGTTGCGATTTTACAGAAACTCCGAACTTTGCACCTAAGAATTTATCAATTCCCTTGAGATAACTGCCTCCACCTGTGAAAAGGATTCCTCCACCTAAGTTGCCTTGATGGTCAACGAGTGAGTGGAACATAAATTTACCAAGCTCCAAGATCCTTGCCTCCAAAATACCGCGAATTCGCTGATCTGAAAAACGAACCAGTGTTCCATGGATATCTTTTAGGTCCAGAAATCCTGGTAAATCTGTTAGGCCGTAATGCTCCTTAATCCTGAGGCCATCGGAGAGGGGAATATTGAGACCAACGGATAGATCTCGATGCATATGATTACCAGCTGTATTGATGGTAAACATACTAACTGGTCTACCATGTTGGAATATAATTCCATCGGTGGTTCCACCGCCGATATCAGCAAGGGCAACACCTAGGTTTTTGAGTTGATCGTCAACGGTCACTGACGCTGAAGCAAAGGGTTCGGAATAGAGTTGGCAAACTTCAAGGCCGCAGTGATTGCAAAGTCTTATCATGTCTTTTAGGTATGAACGATCGGCGTCTATGACAAAAAAGCTGCCTGAGAGATGAGACCCAGAGAGACCAATAGGGTTATTAACAGAATCCCGACTATCAACATCGAAGTGTATGGGAATGCAGTGAAGAATTTCACGATGAGAGGAGCGACACTGATTTTCCACGTCGACTGTTAGGCTTTGCACATGAATCGTCTTAATAAGGCTATCTTGAATCTCCATGTTTCCAGTCACAGTACGACTTTTCAAATGACTGCCAGCGACACCAACTACAACACGACGGATATCGCATTTGAAACGTGCCTCTGCTTCTTCAACAAGTTTGTTGAGGGCGCGGGAGGCTTCTTCAAAATCAACCAGCATCCCCCGTTTCATTCCAAGAGCTGGCACTTCACATACTTGAATATCTGGTCTTCCTGCAGATTGATGTAAAGCTGCAAGACAGAATTTTGTTGTACCTAGGTCGAGAGCAAAGATTTGTTTAGAACGAGCCACTCGTTGTCCTTATAAGGTAGATTCTTTTATAAAAGCCTTCCCTTGGTAATCCAGCTCTATGCGGGCTGTATTTACTCGTTTCTTGGAGAGGTTTGAAAGTATTTTTTCGAGTTTGATATATCTCTTATTAAAGGGGCGACGGCCCATTTCAACGCGAATGCGTTTGTCAAACAACAAAACTTGAAAACCTCGAAATGAATCGAAGTGAATTGCCTTGTACCTTATATTGTAGCGCAAACCATCATTGATTAGTAGAAGGGCCTCTTGAAGGACCTCATTATTTCTCTCACTCATGACAACACTTTGCTCGTTATCGAGATCTAGTTTCCTGTCTATCGAGATACCGCTAATCATTGGCAGGTGATGATGGTGCTTCTCACTATACTGGCCAAAAACCTTACCTTTGTCGGAAAGTAGGCGCTTAATCCCGTATTCTATAGCTGCTAGAGATTGGTGGAACTCTGCTTTTAGAAGGATTTTATATGGTGTCAAAGCAAGTGTGCTTAGAGATTTCGCTGCAAGTTTCTTCTGGAGATCTAGCTTGAATGACTCGACCTGCTGAAGGTCTTGAATCGGATTGCGGCTAATATAATCCTTAATAAACTCCTGATGCTGGATGGCAATCTGATGAGGATGCACTTGGATGGGGCTTAAGGGAAGTGGGATAGCATACTGTTCAAGAGATTTGAGAACACCCAAGAAAGATAGTGAAAACATGGCTATGACGATTATAGGAGCGCTGACTTTAGTAAACCACACGGTAGGAATATGATGTCTACGCTTAAGTTTTTGCTTGGTCAGTAAAGATTCATGTTTCTTTCTGATCTTGGCCATTGATAAAGTCCCTCAAATCATTGCTCGCCTGGTATACATTGCCAGCGCCAACACTAAGAAGAACTGATCGATCTTTTGTTTCCACAAGGCTTAACAGCATTTCTGGATTCGGAAATCGATCGAAGACCACAACTTTGGTATCACATTGCTGTTCGATATCGTTTGCGAATTGCTGAGGAGAATATGAACCACAGTCTTCTTCCCCAGCAGAAAAAATCGGCAGCAGTACAAGAGTGTCGGCATCTTTAAAAGAGTCCACAAATTCATTATACATGGTTTTCATCCGACTATAGCGATGGGGCTGGAAGACGACAGTATTCCAGTGATCAGGGTATGCTTCTCGAACAGCTTCAATGCATGCTTTGATCTTGCCGGGATTATGAGCGTAATCATCTAAAATTTTGATACTCTTACTATTGTATAAGCGATTTAGCCGCCGCTTGACTCCAGGGAAGCTAGCCAGAGCTGTAACGGCTTCTTCAATGGGTATTTCAAGTGCCCGGACTACGCTTAAGGCACAAAGGATATTCTGGAAGTTGTGCTGACCTATAAGGGGAGTCGTTCCTTCCACCAAGTCTCGTTCTACGACTGCCTTAAAAAACGAAGCATCCTGTTTTGTTGTAAATGAAATACCGCGTACATCGCAGCCAATTCTTCGCCCAAAGCTAAGTCGATGATTCAAATCAATTTCGTGGCCTAGCTCCTGACAATGGCCATTATCCCAATTCAAGACAATAGCCCCATCCGGATCGGTTTGTTTGGCAAATTTGTGAAAGGCTGCTTTGATTTCCTCAAGGTTCTTATAGAAGTCCAAATGATCCAAATCAATATTGTTTATCACACTAACAAAAGGGGAAAATCTTAGGAAGCTACCATCTGATTCATCTAATTCAGCCACAAAGTATTCGCCATGTCCTGTATAGCTATAGGATTTTCGCCCTCCTACTTCGCCACCAATAAACGCTGTTGGTTGACATCCACATTGATCTAGGATGTGAGCAATCATCGCTGTGGTTGATGTTTTTCCATGGGTTCCAGAAACTCCAATAAGCTTTTGATCACCGATCAAGAATTCCAATAACTGCGATCGGTGCCAAAGTGTTTGTCCCGAATTCTTGGCTTGGACCAGCTCAGGGTTGTCTTGCCGAATAGCAGATGAATAGACAACTATGGCTTGTGAATCAAGGTTTGAGGCCTCGTGACCCTTAAAGATTTGAATGCCGCTGGCAATGAGTCTTTCACAGTTAGAATTTATTTTTTGATCACTGCCAGATATTTTATACCCACGGAATGACGCAATCTCTGCAAGAGGTGTCATTCCCGAGCCGCCGATTCCAATCAGATGAAAATGCCTTTGATTATTGTCGCTCATGAAGGTGGTCCGATTCGTAGTTGAGTCTTGCCAGAATAGCAACCACCCAAAGGAATACCACAAGAGAGCTAGATCCATGACTAATAAATGGGAGAGGCATGCCTTTTGTTGGGAGCAAACCCATAGCGACACCCATGTTGATAGTAGCTTGAACGCTAATTAGGCAAGTGAGTCCGAAGGCTAGTAGTTTGGCAAAAATGTCTGTCTGACGTTCTGTAATTTTGAAGCCATTCCAGATCATGAAACCGAATAGCAAGATGATAAAGGAAACACCAATTAAACCAAGCTCTTCTCCTATCACCGAAAGAATGAAATCGGTGTGGGCCTCTGGAAGAAAATAGAGTTTTTGACGTGAACCCCCTAAACCTACCCCTAAGAGGCCGCCATTATGAAAACCAAGGTAACTTTGGATGATTTGGAATCCCCCAGATTGGGCGCTCTCCCACGGATCAATGAAGCTTGTGATTCTCTTCATCCGATATGGTGCCTGCCAGATAGCAATGCCGATCGCGAGCAGGCCAGTAATCAGTCCTGATGCGACAAGTTTGATTGGCAAGCCGCAAACGAAAACCATAGAGAAACAGATAAGTGAGAGAAGAAAGGTCGTGCCAAAGTCTGGTTGTAACATGAGCAAGATCGAAAAAACCATCAAGGGGAATATGCAGGACAATAAGCCCGATAGGCGATGAAGTCCTGAAAAGTTTGGACGAGCAAGGTTTTTGGCAAGAAATAGAATTAGCACCAACTTGCTGAGTTCTGCAGGTTGAAACGAGATCATGCCCCAGCGCAGCCATCGAGAAGCACCATTTACTGTGTGACCAAAATAGGGAATAAGGGTCGCGACGAGTAAAAGTGTAGTGAGTATAAAACCCGGAAATGCCAACCTTGCGATATTACGGATAGGTAGCTTCAATAGGAGGGCACCAGAGATAACTCCAAGGCCAAGTGAGATAAGTTGCCTTTTAGGAAAAAAAAATAGATCACCATACCGCTGTGCAGCAGGAATACTGGATGCCGTGAAAATGAAAATAATGCCAAATACCGAAAGAATAATCGCAGATATGATTAGGTTAGCGCTATAGCTTGAGGCAGATTTCACTGAAAGCCTTAATTGATGAGTCGTTGAATCTCCTTGCTAAAGTATAGTCCTCTTTCTTCAAAATTCAAAAACTCATCAAACGAAGAACACGCCGGTGAGAATAGAATGGGAGCTGGATTCTCGTGAAACAGTTTGCTCAGCCCAACGAGTGCATTCTTCAATGATTTATAAGAGATGGGATTAAGAGACTTGAGCTGTGAACTGATCATAGCACCCGCTTCACCAAAGGTAATTACCTTAAAAATATGATCTTTTAGCTGCAAAATCTCTTGATAGGGTGCGCCTTTGTCTTTGCCACCCAAAAGCAGATAGCAAGGTTGCTTCATAGATTTAAGAGCAACAAGAGTGGATTCGACGTTGGTCGACTTAGAGTCATTGATAACTATTTGGTTGCTACGATGACAAACGGTTTCAAAACGGTGAGCCAGCTTGCGATAGTTTTGTGCAATTAGACAGGCTTGATCGAGCGATTGATTCGGGAAAAGGTGCCTAGTAGCAAGGAGGCAGGATGCAAGGTTCAAGTTATCGTGAATACTAAATGATTCCGCCAACGGTACAGTTTCGCCTTCAACTGATAGTTGACAGCGCTCATGATCTACGAGGATAGGCTCAATGCCTGGAGGCAAGCCTTTGGGGTACTTCGATACGAATGCATAGATTTTGTGTACCTTTGGTATCTCGCTATTGAAACTCAGAAGTGCCTCCAAAACCGACTCGGATAAGATGATGATACCTCCAGAGTTTGTTTGGTGGGCAAGACGCCATTTAGCATTAAAATAGCCTTCAAGGGTTTTGTGCCGTTCGAGGTGATCCGCTGAGAAAGATGTGAATATAGAGACTGCTGCGGCTAGCTTCTCGGTGGCCTCTAGTTGGTAGCTTGAAAGTTCGAGAGCAAGAATCTTGGGGCTTTCATCTGCTGCCAGAATCTCGGATGGTGGTCTTCCGAGATTGCCCCCTGCAAGACAGTCTTTGCCTATCCCCTTTAAAATATGCTCTAGCATCGTGACTGTCGTAGATTTACCATTAGTCCCGGTAACGCCGATGGTAACGCCACTGTAAAACTCTAAAGCTAGATCAATTTCGCTGATAATGGCGATACCTTGTTCCCTAGCAGTTTGGAGTAGTGGGATATTCAGTGGTATTCCGGGGCTCGGAATGATGACATCGATATTGTCAAGAAGCCGCGAATCTTGTGGGCCAACGACTATGGGGCAGCTAACCTTGGCAAATTCAGACTGCTCCTCCTTCGAAGGAGGTTTTAACGTCGATGCGCGGCCTTGGAGGCCTTTTTTGTGCAGCAGTCTTGCAGCGGCAAGGGCGCTTAGGCCCGTGCCAAGTATGAGGTAGTTATTCATCGTAGCTTCAGACTCATCAGGCCAACGATAGCCAAAATGATGGATATGATCCAGAATCTAACAATCACCTTCGGTTCAGGCCAACCTTTTAGCTCAAAGTGATGATGAATGGGAGCCATTCTAAAAACTCTCTTGCCGGTCATCTTAAATGAAGCGACCTGAGTTATAACGGATAAGGCTTCCATTACAAACACCCCACCGACAATAGCGAGAATTATTTCGTTTTTGGTAAATACAGCAATGGCTCCTAGAGCGCCGCCAAGCGGCAAGGAACCAACGTCCCCCATAAAGACTTGAGCAGGGTAGGTGTTATACCAAAGAAAGCCCATACCAGCTCCTACAAGGCAGGTACAGAAAATCGCGAGCTCCCCAGCTCCAGAAAGAAAGGGTATCTGGAGATATTCAGCGATCTTAATATGCCCTGCGACATAAGATAAGATTGCAAAGGTTGAGGCTGTTGTCATTACGGGCCCGATTGCGAGGCCGTCAAGGCCATCAGTTAGGTTGACAGCATTACTTGCGCCGACGATTACAAACATGCCGAATGGTACGTATAACCATCCAAGGTCGAAGGTCAGTGCTTTGAAGAAAGGGAAGTGAAGCTCGCCATTACCAGTTTGCAAGTAATAAAGAGTACAAGCACCACCGGCTGCACCAAATTGCCCCAGCAGCTTGAGTTTGCCGGACAAGCCTTTGGTGTTCTTCTTGGAAACCTTGAGATAGTCGTCTAAGAAACCAATCAGGCCATAGATAAACGTAATCGTTGAAACATACCAAAGAAGGGGATTTCGCCAGTCCATCCAAAGCAAAGCTGGTAGTAGGGTCGCAAAAAGTATCAGACCACCACCCATGGTGGGAGTGCCAGCTTTTGAAAAGTGGCTTTCAGGTCCGTCATTTCTAACTTGCTGGCCAATCTGCTTACTTTTTAGTTTGCGAATGAACCAAGGTGAAAGAAGAAAGGACATCCCTAAGGCTGTTAACAAAGCAGCGAGAGCCCGAAAAGTAATATAGCGACTGACATTAAAAACACTGACATAATCAGTTAATTCAACGAGTAAGTGATAAAGCAAAGTTAGACCCTCACGATCGATATGTGCGGCAAGTTAGATTGTTGTTAAGCCTTCTCAAGAATTTGCCTCGCATTCTGGATAATTCGGTTCAATTTTATGCCATTGGATGCCTTAGCGTAAAGAAGGTTCCCCTTTTGAAGAATCTCCTCTAATTGAGGAACAAAGTCGTCAGCACTATCAAAGTGCAAGAGCTTGTCTTCTGAGATTCCCCCCTTGCGAGCGCCATCAAGCATGGCGCGACTTAGTGGTCCAATCGCAACAAGCATCTTAGGTCTAACACTTTCTGCACAATAATATCCAACGTTATAATGAGCTTGCTGGCTTTCATCCCCAAGTTCCAGCATGTCACCGAGAACCAGGATCGTGTCGGCGTTAGGAAAAGCTGCATTCACTGAAGAAAGGCCAGCATCCATGCTCTGTGGATTCGCGTTGTATGTGTCATCGATTAAAGTCATCGTTGGAAATCGAGAGATACTAAACCGCTGGCTGACCCCACCAAAGCTCTTCATTCCTTGACGTATACTCAGGGAAGAAAGGTCCAGCCCGAAGCTAGCAGCCACGGAAGCAGCGAAGTTGATAGGGTAGGCTTGGTGGTAAACGGGAACCGTTTCTTGAAATGCTTCCTGAGGAGATGTGATAGCGAGTGTCATAGCTCCATCTGTCAAGTACTTGAGCTTAACTTGAATGTCTCCCTCTTCAAGGCCGAAGGTCAATACTCGGTCATGATGCTTTTTAGCGACATTCACAGTGTCAGAGTCATCATGAGGGACAATCGCGATCGCATCCTTGCGTGTGGTCGTGAGCATTTCTTGCTTGGTTGATCTTAGGGTTTCACGACTACCGAACTCCCCAAGGTGAGCAACCCCTATATTGAGGACGATGCAGATATCGGGATTGGCAATGTTGCACAGTGCCTCGATATCTCCCTTATGGCGGGCCCCCATCTCAATCACTGCGAATTGGTGGTCTGTAGTCAGCTGACAAAGAGTTATGGGTACTCCGATTTCGTTATTGTAGCTACCTTTGGTGTAGAGTGTATTTCCTGCTTTTGTAAGGATATGGCTGAGCATTTCTTTGGCTGTGGTTTTACCGTTTGAACCGGTAATAGCAACGACTTTGGCTTTGTGCAGGTTTCTCCAAAATGAGGCAAGACCTTGAAAAAACTCTAGAGAGTCTGGAATTTCTATTCCTCGGCTACGAAGATCGGATGGTATCTGATCACAATGATCCGCCTGGTAGAAGAAGCCTTGGCAGCCTTTTTCCATAGCCTGCCTAATGAAGTCGTGGCCGTCAAACGTCTCACCAATAATTGGTAAAAACCAATGCTCCGGCCTGATGGATCGACTATCCGTCTGGATTATATTGGGAAGATTGGAAGGAATATCTCTGATTTCATCAGGAATCGTCGCATTCAGGTGTTGGATCAAATCTTGTCGTTTAAGCATCAGTGAATCGCCTTCTTAAGAGGTTGTGTGGCTTGGTGGCGCTTGCTTGGGGCTACGTTGAGATAGCGTAGAGATTTTTCATTGATTTCCTTAAATACCGGAGCAGCCCAAACCCCACCATAGTAAGGCTTCTTCCTTGGTTCATCAATCACAACGTAGATCACAAGATGGGGATCTTTTACTGGACTGAAACCTGCAAAGCTGGCGATACGCAAGTGTTTAGCATAGCGCCTGGTTTCCGGGTCAACTTTTTCAGAGGTGCCTGTTTTACCAGCAACGTGGTAATCGGAACTTTTTGCATTGCTGCCCGTACCGACTTCAACCACCTCAGCGAGAGTCTTGGACATGACTTTTGCGACTCTATGAGGAAGCACTCGACGAATGACCGTAGGGTTTTGACTGCGAAGTACTTGCCCCTTGTGATCTTCAATTCTCTCGACCAGTATTGGCTTCATAAGCTGGCCACCATTGGCGATGGCACCATAGGCTTGAACGATTTCAAGCCCAGTCATCATTAAGCCTTGGCCGAATGATATATTAGCGAACCGTACCTCTCGCCACTTTTGCCAAGGCATCATCCGACCAGCTGCTTGATTCGCGGCCTCAGTTTTGAATGCAGCCTCGCCGAGACCAAAATCTTCGTAAACTTGGTAGAGGGCTTGCGGCCCCATCTTCTTAGCAATTTTGTAAGTTCCAATATTACTCGATTCAATTATGATTTCGGCAGTCGACAGTTCTTCGGATGGATGAGAGTCTCGGATGCGCAGAGATCCTTCTCGAAATAGCCCTTTATGGGTTTCAAAGGCTTCGGCCATACTCGTTTTGCCAAGGGCTAGGGCGCGGGCCACAACGAACGGCTTCACCACTGATCCGGGTTCGTAAAGATCCATCAGTCCATGGTTTCTGGTATTAAATTGGTCAATGGTAGACGAGTCGTTTGGGTTAAATTTAGGGTAGTTTGCTATGGCAAGGATATGGCCCGTGTGAGGATCTGAAACGATGGCAAAACCTGATTTGGCTTCTGCATTTTTGATACCTCGTTCGAGTGCTTTTTCTGATATTTCTTGAACCACGCGGTCGAGTGTTAAGTATATTTTCTGACCAGGCTTTTGTGGCTCTGCCGCATCGGATTCACCACGGATTATCTTGCCCCTAGCATCACGGGTCAGGAGGTTTGTTTCGCTATTACCGCGGAGAGTTTCATCGAATCGAAGCTCCAAGCCCAGCAGTCCTTTGTTATCTGTACCAACATAGCCTATAAGCTGACTGGCAAGGCCTGATGGATAATATCGTGAAGGTTCGAGTACAGAGTGCAAGCCATCTATGTTAAGGGCCATTGCTTGATCAGCTAGCTTGCTATCGATCTTACGCTTGATCCAAGAAAAGTATGATCGCTTTTGGCCTGCTTTTCTAATTCGATTTGGTGGAATATCCAGAATCTTGCCAAGAGCCTTTGTTTCCGTGGGGCTAGGGTCGAATACCCGGGGGTTTATGAACAAGGAAGGTTTCCGAATACTGATGGCAAGGGGTTCACCCCGACGATCGAAAATAGTTCCTCGATATGGGGAGAGGTCGATGGATCGATGGTACTGCCGTTGAGCGAGTTGGGATAAGACATCTGCAGAAGGTGGGGTGATTAGAATTAACCCGGCTCTCACCAAGAGCGCTAGAAAGGTCATAAAGAATGCAAAAGATACGAGACGCAGGCGACTTTTTTTAAATTGTAGGGACGATTCGTTAGGCAATCTTTGGTGGGTAAAGTGCTCAATTTCTTGAGTTTGGCTCTTGGCTTTCAATGGCTGCTAGAACCTCAAATGGATCATGATGCATGGGGTCTTTAGAAGCCAGTATGGTTAAATTTTGCTTACTAGTCAACTTGGCTAGAGTCATCTTCAAAGAGCTTCGCTCATCCATCAAGCGAGATTCTTGGTCCTTAAGATCACCGATCTGATAGCCAACGAGGGTACACTGAATTCTCATGTAGGCTGCAAATAATGCAGCACCCATTGATACGGTAAGCAGGGTGACGTCGATCCACTTAATCTTCATGAAGACCTCATAGTTTCTCAATCGTCCGCAGTTTGGCACTACGGCTCCTCGGGTTTTCAGATTGTTCCTCTTCACTAGGAATCAACGGAAAGGGTTTAACGATCTTGCCCTTAACATCCTTATAGGCTGCTACTTGATCTTCTGTGAGTGGGGCTCTAGAAAGATGAGCAGGGATTTTTTTGCCTTTTCCCAAAGTATTGAAATATTGCTTCACAAACTTATCTTCTAAAGAGTGGAACGTTATAATACCGATACGGCCACCTGGTTTCAGAATATCGAAGCCATCTCTGCACAGGGTTTCAAGTTCTTCGAGTTCCTGATTCACATAGATTCGCAGGGCTTGAAATGTCTTGGTCGCAGGGTGCTTCTTACTCTTTGTCTTGTAATGAATGGCGTTTGCTACGATTTCTGCTAGGCGTAAGGTATTAGTAATAGGCTCCTTGCTTCGTTCCTGTACAATAGCCCTGGCAACAAATCGGCTTTTCGGCTCTTCACCGAATTTATAGATAATGTCTGCAAGTTCTTGTTCGTTGTACTCATTGATCACGTGAGCCGCGTTGTCGCCTGAGCTCGTATCCATTCTCATATCAAGGGGACCGTCCTTATTGAAGGAGAAGCCCCGCTCCCCAAGATCAAGCTGTGGGCTTGAAACCCCTATGTCTGCGCAGATACCATCGATTTTTCCCGCAATTTCATACTTCTCAGCAACTTCCTGAATTTCTGAGAAAGGGTTAGGGCATAAGACTAAGCGCTTTGTAGCGAGGTCCTTGGCGAACCTTTCAGACAGGAACTGAAATGCCATAGGATCTCTATCAAACGCAAAAACTTTACCCCCAGGTCCTAGAGCATCGAGCAAGGCAGCCGTGTGGCCGCCGCCTCCAGCAGTGCAGTCAATTGCAATCCCATCGACTGGGAGGTTGAGGCTTTGCACCATTTCGTTTTTAAGTACTGTAATGTGATCGAACATGAATATCTCAGCTTTAGTCATCAGGATCTTCTGCTATAGGATAAGCAGTACCCAGTGGCAAGCGATACCCGACCAAAGGCTGAAAAACAGCAGTTTGGTCTCTTTCCATCATAGCGGAACCCTAAAACCTAAGCAAACTGGCGTATCTGACCTCTTTTTACCTACTCATCATGCTGTTGACCAGAACCTTGTTGCCTAGTCATCACTGCTTAGACTTTGTAGGGCAATCGATTCCGTCACTTAGCAGCCCTGTTTACCCACGATGATCAGTCATGTGAGAAGGCGAGATCGTTCTGGTCTTCATGGAAATAGCTGCCTCTTGTTCCCTCATTTCATCCCCCGGGATAATAATTAAAGGCAGGCATGCGCTTGCCGATGAACCTTTACGAGATCTCGAAAAATTTTAACGTGAACGACATGGAGGTGTTTAGATGGCACGAAAACGATCGTCAACACTTAGCAGGAGGAATCAGGATGAGACTTAGGTCAGGCCTATTGATTCTCCTTATGATGTTCGGTGTCCCCATGATGTCGACATCGTGCTCAACGTCCGGTCAGGAAGAATCTCAGGAAGAGTTTGGTGATCAGGAGGATGGGCAAGAGGAGAATTTTGCAGATGAGGAACAGCTCCAAAACCAAGAGGGTGAGGATAACCTCAACAACCTTAACAACTTTAACAATATGAATGAGAACCTGGAAAGTGCAGGATTCAACAATGCTGCAGGAGGCAATAACCAATTTCTCAACAACGAAGGTAATCAATTCGCAAACAACAATTTTCAATCTGATCTAGGCAACGAAGAACTGCAAAATGAGGGTGAGCTGCAACAAATTATTGAGGACATGAACGCTAGCAATGGTGATCAGTTCGCTCAACAAGATGCTGCACTAAATAACCCAATGATGCAGAACAACGGGATGCTGATGAACGACCAGGGTATGGGCAACCAGATGATGGAAAACATCAACCAGGGTATGGACCAAGGCATGATGATGAATCAGGGCATGAACCAAGCTATGGATCAGGGCATGATGAACCAGGGTATGGAAAACATGGCTCAGGCTCCTATGGAGCAACAGTCTATGGCGACGGCTGGTAGCCCTATGGCACCTGGGCTCCCAGAGTTGGGTTCAAAGATGTCTTACATTGTCCAGAAGGGAGATACTCTTGCTAAGATCGCAACTCGCGTCTACGGTGATCCGCAGAAGTGGGCAGAGATCGCGGACTTTACTGGAATTGCCAACCCTAAGTTAATCTACCCTGGGGATGTGGTCTACTACCAACTTACAGAACAGACCATGGCATTTGCATCGAGCTACGAGTCAGTGACTCGCTCTGAAGTTAGAGTGATGGAGGGCGACACACTTTCAACGATAGCAAGTCGTGTTCTAGGTAATGCTGCGAACTGGAAAATGATCTGGCGTCAGAACGACAACATCGCTAATCCAGATCGGCTTGAAGTTGGTTCTACTCTTTATTACATCGAGCCAGGAATGCTGTCCGCAACTTTAGAAACAGCGAGAGATTTCTTTGTCCAAGCATCAGATACAATGGTTGACTTAGCCGAGGCAACACAGTCTCAAGTAGATCAGGGTGATAAGCTAGAAGATAAGCCAGAAACAATTAACTCAGTAACCGCAGAACTAGACGACGAATTTGCAATGATGAACACCAGTGATTTTGAACGAGTGATTTAACGATTAACATCTCAATTTTTTAAGATTTAGTTTTCGACATAAACCTTAGATTAGAGATGCTAAAAGGAATTTGTTTTAAAATTTGTCTTATAAATAACTTACTAAGATAAGACTTGTTTTTAGAAGAAATTTAAAAATAGATACCTTTAAGCACCAAATATCAACTTCAAAGCATCCTCAAAAGCAAATCCTCCAAATTAGAGTCCTCCCAACTCACTAGAAAGAAAGCTCCACTTCATCGATGTATAGTCGCCGCTGTATAGGCTGATTATGAATGGTCATCTTGGGATGAATGATCAGACTATCGTGGATAGTCTGTTGAATAGACTGATCACTGTCGACCAGGCTATTAAAGCACCGCCCTTGAAGATTGATCGTGTCTCGCCAGGCAGAGTGGTTCTTCGTATCACAGACCAAAGAGGGGTACATAAATTTCGCCCGTGCTTCAGTGACCCCAAGTTCGGATAAGAGTTTGTTTGGGTTGCTCTTCAAGACTTCAATATGGCTTTCCCAAAGACTTTGGGGAGTTCCTAGGTCGGACCAGAATCCAGAGTGAAAATAAGCCTGGACTCGATGGCCTTCTGCAATGAGTTTTTTGTAAGTATCGATCACGCTCCATGGGACTGTTTCGGGAATACGAGAGACAAACTCAGAAGATACAATATGGATACCTGAAAACGTGAATTTTCCGTTTGAACTTGGTGGTTTGTCCCCAAATGCGAGAACTTGAGAGTCTTGACAATAAACAGGGGTTTTTAAAGGAATAGCGTGGGGAAGCATCACCATGGTTGCAATGGAATTCGATTTGCGATGGGCATTGATCACCCTAGAAATGTCGATATTGCTGATAATATCAGCGTTATATATCAATAGTGGTTCGTCGCCTAACCAGGAGCGGAGAGGAAAAAGTGCTCCTCCGGTCCCACGGATTTCAGGTTCATGGAATACTTTGAGTGGCTTCTCTTGGTGGTGTAATGCCAAGTATTTTTCTATGGTTTCACCAAGGTAGTGGGTATTCACCGCAATATCTTTAGCTTCCTTGCTTACTCGTGACAATGCAAGCTCTAAAAATGGAACTCCAAAGAAGGGACATAGAGGTTTTGGTCGGCTGTTGGTTAGAGGTCTCAGCCTAGTTCCGAATCCAGCAGCCAATATGAGAGATTTCATGAAATTATCAACCTATACTTTGTTCGATTCTTGCGAGTAGACTAGCTGAAAGCATTGGCCAACGTTCGTCGTAAACAAGGTCCGAGCTTAGCGTATTCAAGGCTGGCTTGACATATTTTAGGTAGTTGCCACGGTTCTTCTTCATGGATAAGTAGCCGAAGCTACCAATGGCCTTAATCTGCCTTTGTAGAAGAGTGGCGGACCATTGCTTTTTCAAGGTATCTTGCAGAGCTGGGTCACCGTCAGACAAGATCTGAATACCTTCTTCCAATAAGAAGTGCCGAGTTTCGTTTGGTAGAGGTACGTAGGAGTCGAAGCAAAGAGATACGAGATCATATGCGGCCGGACCGTATCGAGCATCCTGAAAGTCGATTACAGCGAGAGTATTATCGTGGACCATGATGTTTCGTGAGTGGAAGTCTCGGTGAACAAAGTAGTCTGAAGAAGATGAAATGTGATCCGAGAGCCGCATCGACTCTTCTTCAAAGATCTTTAAGTCTTCGTGATTCAAATGAATGCCGGCAACAGGTTCAAGAAATTCTTTACGGAAGAAATTGAGTTCCCACTGGAAACGCTCTGAATCGAATTTTCGTTTGCACCAAGGAGCATTTGGCTCACCGGAAATTTTGAGAAACTTTTTTAGTATATAGAAGCTGCTTCGATAAAGCTCTAGAACCTCATCTGAGGAGCCTTCGGATAGAGCTTGCTGGGCCACTGACTCCATCATAATATCGCCATAGTCTTCGATGATAATAGCAGCGAAGTCAGGCATTGTTCGTACGGTCTTTGGTACGAATATTTGGTACTGGCTTAGAATATCTCCAATTTGAATCCACTCATAGCCGTTCTCTCGTAGTGCTTCAGCGTCTTGTCCCGAGAGTTGCATAAGAACCAAGGAGCTGGGGATTTCTGGAGAAAATAGCCGGTAGTAGCAGCGGTCGGAGCCATCCCCCGCCAACCAATCGATTGTTATCTGAGTGACACCTAAGGCATCGCATATCGCGCTTGGGGGCGGCGGTGGTAAGGCATCGCCGCGCTTCTTACTGGTGAATGAATCTTTTAAAGGCTTATTCATTAATTTCGTTCCGTGTAGCGGTTCTTTATCCATGTTCGTCTGACCATCACAGCTTTATGAACTCAACCTCTGGCCCTTGGGAAATTTTCAACGGTGTGGTCTCATCATGAATAAAGAGTTCACCATCTAGGGTGTAGTGCAGTGGAGATTGAGAAGAAATTTCTAGCTCATCGCAGCAAATGGAATATTTCCCTAATGAAGTTCCTTCCTTATGTTTTATCATGATCAATGGCAATTGCCATAATAGTTTTTCCTTGGGACAGGTGATAAACGTCGCCTGAAACAGACCCTTCTGTTTCATAGCAAGAGGTAGAAGGGGAAAGCCCAACGGTAACTTACGAATGGTGCCTGCAAAATTACCTAGACTTGTAAACTCCATGGTTTGAGCGCCGCTCTTGGCTTTGACCGTTTCTTCGTAAATAAGCTTGCTCACCAGGCGACCCTTGCGCAGAAATGATGAGACCAGTCTAAGCCCGAGCCAGATGGCTCCTAAAATTCCGGACTTTTTTCTATAAAACTCTTTCAGGATTCTAACGGCTGATCCATCAGCATAGAGAAAGCCGAAATGATCGCCAACTTGTAATGTCTGAAGTTTCGATGTAGTGAGTGCTGACCTTTGCTCAACGCGTCGGATCAAACGCCGTAGGACCGAGGCCTGGGAGCCTTGGATATTGATTTGCGATGCCACCAGATTCATGGTACCGCCCTTTAAAATTGCGATTTTGGGTAGTTCTTTTCTGGTGTACCAACGAATAATTTCGGTCATAGTGAGTGCAATGGTGCCATCACCACCGCAAATTGCAATGACATCGAAACCTGTGTTTGCCATTGTCTTCACTTTTTGGCTAAGGTCTTGAAGGGAGTCGGTGACGAAGAAGTCCGCATGCTTGCTAGCAATGGTACGCAGAGTCTCAATTTGGGCTGGATTTCGCTTATTTAATTTAGAGTAGGGATTTGCTATGATCCCGATTCTCGACATAGTTGAGCCCTCAAGGTTGAAAAGGTTAGATATGAGTCAAAAGTTACCTGCGAAGCAGTCAGGCGGCGTTCCCGCAAAAATGTCGCCTCTTCAACTTTATTTACAAGAAATTGCAAAATATCCCTTACTTTCCCCTGAAGAGGAGTTTGAAACAGCTCGGCAGCATTTCGAAGACGGTGATATCACAGCAGCTCATCGTCTGGTAACCTCGAACCTGCGCCTCGTTGTCAAAATTGCCAATGACTTCCGGCAGGCACAAGTGAATCTCCTCGATCTCATTCAAGAGGGAAACTACGGCCTCATGCAGGCCGTCAAAAAATACAACCCCTATAAGGGTGTCAAATTATCAAGTTACGCGGCTTGGTGGATCCGAGCCTTTATCTTGAAGCATATCATGGATAATAAGAGCCAGGTCAAAATTGGAACAACAGCGGCTCAGCGTAAATTGTTTTTTAATCTCAAGAAGGAAGCTGATCGTCTTTTAGCGGAGTACGATCGGATCGATACGAAGTTGCTGGCTGAAAATCTGAATGTGAAGGAGAAAGACGTTATTGAAATGCAGATGCGTCTGAGTGCTCCGGACTATTCTTTGGATGCTCCTATTCAAAAAGATGGTGGCGAAAGCGTGAGTCGTGGCTCAATGATACCCACTCAGGAAGAATCTGCCGAAGACCAACTGGCCGAACTGGAAGTGATCGATCTTTTCGCTGAGCATCTTGAGGAGTTCAAGGACACTCTTAAAGATCGGGACTTAGAGATTTTTGAAGATCGGATTATTTCCGAAAACCCATTGACCTTGCAAGAAATTGGGGATCGCTACGGAGTGAGTCGTGAGCGAGCACGTCAGTTGGAAGTTAAGATCATAAAGAACCTAAGGCAATTTGTGAAAGATAAGGGTGTGATCGATGTGGATCTTGGCGATTAATCAGGCGTCCACCATATTAGGTTCTCCCTACAACCCTACCTGAATTGCTAACTGAATCCACCCTTAATACTATCGCGAAGTCGGCTTAGCCTTTTAGCATTTCGCTCCCTTCTATCCTGCTCGCTTGTAAGGTGATTCAGCGATTGGAGCTCCGTATCGGTTACGACACCGGTTTTAGGGAGTTCTTTTAGGAAGCGACTAGGCTTGCGATCTTGCTTTTGAAAATTGGAAAATCTCTCGCGGGCAAAGCTGAGGTGTAGTTTTACCTTCGCACGAGTGATCGCAACATAAAAAAGCCGCCGCTCTTCTTGGACAGACATAGGGCAGTCGATGCTATTTTTGTGGGGAAGCAGGTCATCCTCAATACCGCAAACGAATACTGCTGGGAACTCTAGGCCTTTGGATGCGTGGATTGTCATCAGTGAGATGTGGTTTTCAGGGCCCTTATCATTCTTTCCCGACTTGTCATCTGAAAGGGTGAGCTGGTCAAGTAAGTCTAGTATATTCAGAGATCCACGTTCCTCGACCTGGTTTTCACCAATGCCTTTGATCCACTCGGGGAGTTTTTTGAGAGACTCCAATTTCCGTTTTTTAGCCCCTTCGTGACTTGTCTTTTGCCGAATGTCATCCTCTAAGCCAAAAGCTTTGATAATTTCGCCGCCTCGTTTTTCTAAATCGTCAATGTGGATGATAGGCCACTTGGATTGTGATTGGACATCTTTCACGAATTGACCCACAGCGTCATTGGCCTTGCCTACGAGTTTCACTTCATTTCTGACTAGAACTTCAAATGGTGAAATTTTAAGCTCCTTGGAACGCTCTTCGATCCGTTCCAATGTTTTGAGGCCAACCCCTCGTGAGGGCGTATTAATCACTCTCCAAAAGCTCATGCGGTCGTGAGGATCGAGGGATAATTTGAAATAAGCAAGAAAATCACGCACTTCCTTTCTTTCAAAGAAGCTTGATCCGCCATACACCTTGTAAACAAGGTTCCTTTCTCGCAAGGCCGTCTCAAGAGATCTCGCCTGAGAGTTAGCTCTATACAGAATACCTATATCCTTGGGGCGATAGCCCTGACCCAGGAGACCGAAGCACTTTTGAGCAATCCAACGGGCTTCTTCGCCATCGTCTCGTTTCGAGGTAAGCGTGATATACTCTTCACTTTGGGATTTACTCCAAAGGGTCTTATCTTTCCGACCTTGATTGTTTTTGATCACGTTGTTAGCTGCATTGAGGATCACGTTGGTGCAGCGGTAGTTCTGTTCGAGTTTGATAAGCTTGGTGCCTTTGAAGATGTTTTCAAATCGGTCAAGTGTCTCGACCATCGCTCCTCGCCAGCTATAAATCGATTGATCATCGTCGCCGACAACGCAAATATTGTTGAGCTTACCGGCTAGTAGCTCCAGGATTGAGAGCTGAGCAAAGTTGGTATCTTGAAACTCATCCACTAGAAAGTGGGTGTATTCCCCTTGAAGACGCTCTAAGACATCCGAACGGCGACGCAACACCAGAGCAGTCTTCAAGATACAGTCATCAAAGTCGATGACCCTGTTGAGTTTGAGTTGCCGTTCGTAGAGTTGGTAAACTTCTTTGAGGAAGCTAAGGTCTTCATCTTCAAACTTAGCCTGTAAAGCTTCTTCAAGCATTGTTTCAGGAATTAGCAATGCGTTTTTAGCGCGACTGATTCTAGAAAGTATATCATCTGGCTTGTAGAGACCGTGCCAGCCTTTTTCTTCTAGGGAGCGACGAACTAAGTCAAGTTGATCAGAGGTACCAGCCAAGGAGAACCGTGGATCGAGATCAGCTTCTTCAGCGAAACGCCGCAGAATCTTAATGCAGAAGCTATGAAAGGTACCTACCATGATACCTTTACCATGACTTCCCACTAAAGAAATCAGCCGCTCTTTCATCTCCCGAGCTGCTTTATTAGTAAATGTCATAGCGACAATTTGCTCGGGCTGAATCCCCTGATCGATCATATGACCGATCCGATAAGTGATGACCCGCGTTTTACCTGTGCCAGCGCCCGCAAGGATCATAGATGGCCCTGATATCGTGGTAACTGCCTCATGTTGTTGGCTATTGAGTCCGCTTATGTCGATCATCAAATCCTCCGACTGCTCGTTGCATTGGGCTTCATACGCGGAACCGGTTTTTTTTGAAAGAGGGTTTTCGTGCACTAGCTCTTTATGGCAATCTATTATACTGAGCGTCCAAATGTATAATAGAATCCACTGAGGGAGTACCCATGACCCCATGGTTACTAGCAAGTTCCGTTGTATCAGGGTTTGCTCTTAGTATACTGGCTGAAGCTCGATTACAGCGTATGAATCTCCCTTTTTTGAAGCACGCTGGGGGTGAGGAGCTAGGCCGAAGTTTATTTCGGCGCTTCTACGTCTGGCACTTTTTAGCTGTTCCCCTTGGTATCATAGAGTTTTTTGTGATTGACCGAGACCCAAGTCAAGTCAGTCAGCTCCTAGGGTGCTTACTGACATTCATGGGTTTAAGTCTACGCACATGGTCGATGCACTCTTTAGGGCGTATGTGGTCTCGCTACTGCATCTACATCTATGGAGTGCCGAAAGTTGAATCAGGGCCGTACCGTTTTTGCGCACATCCCGAGTACCTTTCACGGTTCCTTGAAATCACAGGTATTGCCCTTGTCTTGGCAAGCTACTATTCCGGTTTCATGTGCCAGATTATGATGGTAGTCAGTTTGGCGAAGATGTTGCCCCTAGAGCGTTTACAGATTCAAACCATGGCTTACCAAAACTTACAGCCTCCTCATTTTGACTCTGCTAAGCAAGGGCCGTCAGCCGTTGCAAACTAGCTTCGACTAAAGTAGATTCGTGGGCTAATCAAAATGTCCGTTGTCTGGAGTATGTCAATGATTAATAATCTTTTTGTTGGAACGGCCCTCGCACAAGGTAAGGCGGCAGCTGAGCCGTCTATGTTAGAACTGCTGGCGATGCCTGCAATGATCCTTGTGATCATGTACTTATTTATGATTCGGCCTCAGCAGAAAAAACAAAAAGAGCACCAAGAGCTGCTTCAGAACCTAAAGTCTGGAGATGAAGTTGTCACAACTGGTGGGATTATCGGTCGTATCAAGGCTGTCTCGGACGCGTTTGTGACGATCGACGCGGGCGCCAACAATCAGCTGAAGATTCAAAAACATCACGTTGTGAGTCTCTCGCCAAAAGCTGCCGCCAAAAAATAAGAGTTTCTTGGGAAGCCAGGACCAGCTGTCCATTGCCCAAGAAACAAGCTCTATCTGTAAGGAGGTTTCTGTGAAGTGGATTGCTCGGGTGTCCTTGATGGGGGCCCTAAGCTCGCCCTGCCATGGGGTCGAGAGAGACTTTAGAATACCGGATGAATACGAGTTAGCTGGCTCTTCGACTCTTGGGGTCATGAATGCAGGTGTAGCTCAGGCTACAGGGATCGACGCTATTTACATCAATCCTGCATTGCTAGTCCTCGATCGTGAGTACTCGGTCTCCGCAAGTTATCACTGGCCTACCGAGGGGCGAGATTATTACCGTTTAGGAATAGTCGATGGTAAGACGTCTCAGTATGCTGCGGGTGCGTCTTATGTTGGTTTTCAAGGAGATGCCAACGATTCATTTGTTGACCCACTTAGCCGGGATAGCCGCGTTCTAAAGCGTGCCTCGCTCGGGGTGGCTTATCCTTTTAGGTGGTTTGCTGTCGGTATCGCAGGCTACTATGTCGAAGGACTTGAGCCGGAATTAGAACAGCAGAAAGTCGTTGATGGCTTATCCCTCGGTGTAGGGGCAGTGGCATACCTAGCACGCTCACTACGAGTGGGGTTGTCGGCCCAAAACCTCAATAATGACAAAGTCCAGGCCTTTGCTCCTCGATTCTATAAGGCAGGTCTCTCCTGGGATATGATCGAAAACCTAGTCTCCTTGCATGCGGACTACCGGCAACGAGAAAGGGTGAAGGACTTTGAAGGCTCGCTTGTAGCGATTCCGGGGCTGGAGTTAGATGAGTCTTCCTTAAAGGGTCTACAATCCCCAGAAAAAATGGTATTTTTGGGCGGAAAAGCAACCGTATATAATCTCTTAAAAGTGGCCACAAATTTTGGAACTACGGTAGGCGACGATGAGCGTCGTAGCAGCATTGCAGGCAGTATCGGTGTTTATCAAAAAGACTACTCATTCGTGTACACGGTTTCTCAACCCCACATGAATTACAGCGATTTACAGTCTGCTCTCACGCTGCAAGTGTTCATGAAGATCTAGTGGCTAAGAATGGATAAGTATGCTCCACAGAAAGCTTAGCAACGGAACTGAAGTTGCAATCAAGGAAACCCACTTTTCACGAATGGTAGCCATTCAGTGTTGGGTGGGAGCTGGCTCGATTCACGAACAACCTGACGAATATGGGATGGCTCATGTTCTTGAGCACATGCTCTTCAAGGGAACAGAGGCCCATGGAGTTGGCGAAATCTCGCGTCTCGTCGAAAGTTACGGTGGCGATATCAATGCTTTCACCACCTTCGATCACACGGTATTCTACCTAACCCTGACCACGGAACATTGGCGGAAGGGGCTTGAGCTTCTTGCTGATGCAGTTTTTAACAGTGCCTTTGATGAAGACGAGTTGACCCGTGAAAAGGAAGTCATCCTAGAAGAAATCCGGCAAGGTCTCGACAATCCTGGCAACCAGTTGGGCCGCAAGGTATTCGAAGAGCTGTACCAAGGGAGCCCCGCGGCCAGGCCGATCATTGGCACAGTGGAATCAGTTTCAGGGTTTGATCGTGATAAAGTGAAGGGCTTTCATCAGCGATGGTATCAGCCGAACAACATGAAGGTGGTTGTAACCGGTGATGTTGATACGGCAGAGATTTATGAAGCCATCAAGAGCCTGTTTGGCAAAGTTGAAGGGCAAGCGCCTCATGTGGAAATTCCCCTCAATTGCTCTCATCCGTCTACAATTCCTGTTCATCTAATCGAAGGTGAATATGCACAGCCTAGGATTGAAATTGCCTACCCGGGGCCTGCGATGGAACACCCTGATCACGTGGATCTGGATCTCGCTGCTTTTGCCCTAGGGGCTGGAGACTCGTCACGTTTAACTCGCAAGCTTCGGGATGAGCAAGGTGTTGCAAGTTCCGTGGGCTGCTCGCTTTATAGTCCTAAGTTCGGTGGGATATTTGGTGTGAGTGCGATTCCCGAACCTAGTAAAATTTTAGAGTGCATTTCTAGCCTTGCGGAGCAATTAGGTCGTTTGAAAGCTGTCGAGCCAGTGACCAGCCGCGAGTTAAGTCGGGCGATTACAAACCTGAGAGCTGATCAGCTCTATCAAGAGGAAACAGTCAATGGTCAAGCGCGCTCCCTCGGCTTCAGTCTTAGCACCAGTCACAAAACCCAGTATGATGTGGTCTATGAAGCAAAGGTTTTGCATGCGAGTAGTGATTCAGTTACGAATGCTATTAATGGCTGGCTAAAGCGGGACCAGGCAGTTCTTGTGGCTATTGTTCCTAAAGGCATGACACTGGCGGAAGAGAATGTGCGGCAGGCTTATATCAAGGGCTTCACGTCCGGAACTGGAGATCTCAAGGAGGCTGCTCCTTCGGCGGTTGTCAATTCAGTTAGTAAGAAGCTTGGACCCACGATTCTAGATATCAAGCCAGGTTTAAAACTGGTCTACAGACGTCATGCCGGTCCATCGCTTTTCAATCTTGTGGCCGTGACAGAAGGTGGTTTGCGGGCTGATGGCTCTAATCCGGGGATCCAAAACTGCTTTGCGAACTTATTAACCTGCGCATCCAAGTCTGCAAGCTACGAAGAGATCATCGAAGAGATTGAAAGTAACGGCGCTGTAATGGCTGGTTTCTCGGGGAAGGACAGTCTTGGCATCAAGCTTCAGTGTTTCTCGGATCACGTTCACCATATGGCGAAAATTTGGCGCGACTGTCTTCTGCATCCGGTATTCCCTGAGAGGCAATGGGAAATTACCAAACTTGAGATCCAAGATGATATGAGGTCCGAACAGGATTCTCCTGCAAGTCTTGCTGTGCGACGGTTTCAAGAAAGAGTCTTTGGCGATCACCCCTATCGCTATCCACTCTATGGTAGCTGGGATTCAGTGTCAGCAATGACTCCATCAGCCTTAGTCAGCGACTTTCAAAGTTTTCGTGATCAAGGCCCTTGGGTGGTGGGTGCGGTAGGTGATCTTCCCGAAGAGGAGGTTGAAGATTTAGTCCGAGAGCTTTTCGATTCTTGGGAACCTCAGGCCGGTCGCCGTAGCCTTTACCCTGCTAAAGACTTCGAGGTGGTTTCAGAGCATGCCAAGATTGAGGCTGATAAGGAGCAAACTCATATTGTTTATGGTGGAGCTGGGTTGAGCTGGGATGATCCCGACCGATGTGCCTTAGATGTACTATCTACCATCCTTGGCGGAAGCGGGGGACGCTTTTTTGTCAACTTAAGGGACAAGGAAAGTCTTGCCTACACGGTGACGCCAATGCTCACATATGGTCGTCATAAAGGAGCTTTTGGAGCTTACATGGCTTGCGCCCCTAGGAAGGTCGATCAAGCTCTACAGGAGCTTCGTCGTGAGTTTATGACTATTGGCAAAGAACTTTCGTCCGCCGATGAAATAGATCGAGCCAAAAACTATCTGATTGGCTCCCACGAATCCGAGATGCAGCGGGGCGATGCTCAGGCAATGACCATGGCTCTGATGGAAGCTTACGGCCTAGGCTATAATGACTTCCTGCTTTATTCTGACCGTGTCCGCTCTGTGAAAGCAGAGGATGTCATGCGCGTCGCAACCCGTCTTCTCGATCCTGATCGCTTGACAATGGTGACTGTAGGTCGGCAGTAACTGCGGTGGGTGGACCGCCCCAGTCCTCTCTATATGCTTAATCTTCTTTTCATGTTATCTTGTCAAAGCTTGGTGCGCCATAGCCGCACCTATTTCGCCTTTATCGTGGAAAAACTTTTGCCGATCAGTTAAGTAACAGCGGGTTAATTCCGTTTTGCGACTATGTTTATTTCCGTGCGGAGACATCATTTATGAGCTGGATGCTACACTTTTTTCGTTCGTCACTAGGTTCAAAGTACCTTATGGCAATCACCGGGCTGGGGGTTTATGGCTTTTTCATCGTTCACATCCTCGGCAATCTCACATTATTCGCTGGTCAGGATGCGATGAACAATTATGCGATCGCTCTGAGGGAAATTCCCTTTGGCGGGCTTTGGATCGCTCGGTTAGGTCTTGTGGCCATGTTTGCGATTCACATTGTTACCGCGATTCGCCTCACTGCGGCCAACAAGAGCGCCCGCCCGCAGGGCTATGCAAAGGGCAATACAATTCAAGCGTCATTCGCGTCCCGTTTCATGCCGCAAACTGGCATGATCATTCTTGCCTTCGTCATCTTTCATTTGGCTCACTTTACCTGGCGTGTTGTCGCCTACGATGGGCCTTATGTAGATAGCATGGGTCGCGATGATGTCTACACCATGGTTGTTGCAGGCTTCCAGCAACCTTTATTGTCAGTTTTCTATATGGCCGCTGTGATACTAGTGGGAATACATCTCAGCCACGGATCGAAGAGTATGTTTCAGTCGCTGGGTCTCAATCATCCCAAATATCGTACATTCATCAACTTAGTTCCCCCTTCGATCGGTTGGCTCGTAGCACTCGCTGGCGTCAGTATTCCGCTCGCTGTGCTCTTGGGTATTGTCAAGTAAACCGATAAGAAGTCATTGCAAAGAACGCAAAAGGAGTCGACATGCAACTAGATGCTAAAATCCCAAGTGGACCCATTGCAGAGAAGTGGGAAAAGCATAAATTCGAAATGAAGTTGGTGAACCCAGCAAACAAGAGAAAATATCGTGTGATTGTCGTGGGTACAGGCCTTGCAGGAGCCTCGGCTGCTGCGACTCTCTCAGAGCTAGGCTACGAGGTTTATAACTTCTGCTATCAAGATAGCCCGCGAAGAGCTCACAGTATTGCGGCTCAAGGCGGAATCAACGCAGCCAAAAACTATCAGGGAGACGGAGACAGCGTCTTTCGACTTTTCTACGACACGGTAAAAGGTGGCGATTTCAGGTCTCGCGAGGCCAACGTTTATCGTCTTGCTCAGGTGTCAGTGGATATTATTGACCAGTGCGTGGCCCAGGGCGTTCCCTTTGCTCGGGAATATGGCGGTCTACTAGCGAACCGCTCCTTTGGAGGCGCTCAAGTGTCTCGGACCTTCTACGCTCGTGGCCAAACGGGGCAGCAGCTTCTATTGGGTGCATATTCCGCGCTAAGCAAGCAAGTTGGTGCTGGTAAGGTTAAGATGTTTCCCCGAACGGAAATGTTGGATCTCGTTTTGGTTGATGGCCAAGCACGAGGTGTCGTTGTTCGCGATATGACAACCGGTAAAATATCGTCTTACGCAGCAGAAGCTGTAGTTCTTGCGACGGGCGGGTATGGGAATGTCTTTTACCTCTCAACCAATGCGAAAGGTTGCAACGTAACTGCGGCTTTCCGCGCTTACAAGAAAGGTGCTGGCTTTGCCAATCCATGCTACACCCAGATTCACCCTACATGTATTCCGGTGAGTGGTGACCATCAATCGAAACTGACTTTGATGTCGGAGTCTCTAAGGAATGATGGGCGCGTGTGGGTGCCAAAGAAACAAGGAGACAAGCGGGCACCTGGGGACATTCCAGAGTCAGAACGGGATTACTACTTGGAACGAAAATATCCAAGCTTTGGAAACTTGAGTCCTCGCGATATCGCGTCTCGAAGTGCCAAGGAAGCTTGCGATGCTGGCAATGGTGTTGGCGAAACGGGCCTTGGTGTCTATCTCGACTTTGCTGATGCGATCAAGCGCGACGGTGAAGATACGATCCGGCAGAAGTACGGCAACTTATTCCAAATGTACGAAAAGATTACCGCAGAGAATCCTTATCAGGTCCCGATGCGGATATTTCCTGCGGTCCACTATACAATGGGTGGACTCTGGGTCGACTATAACCTCATGAGTACCATTCCAGGTTTGCACGTTCTCGGTGAAGCTAACTTCTCAGATCACGGTGCAAACCGCTTGGGGGCAAGCGCTTTGATGCAAGGTCTCGCGGATGGCTATTTTGTGATCCCTTACACCATCGCCAATTACCTAGCCAATCACAAGCTAGATAAGGTCGATACAGATCGCCCCGAATTCAAGCAAGTCGAGAAAGAGGTTACCGAAAAAACTAAAAAACTTCTAAACATCAATGGCAAGCGGAGTGTTGATTCATTTCATAAAGAGCTTGGCAAGATGATGTGGGATAAGTGTGGTATGGCCCGCAATAAGGCTGGGCTCGAAGAAGCGATTCAAAAGATCCCGGCTATCAAAGAAGAGTTCTGGCAAAACGTTCGCGTGCTCGGTGATGGAGACTGCACTAACCAATCTTTGGAAAAAGCAGGACGAGTTGCAGACTTCCTTGAGCACGGAGAGTTGATGTGTCGAGACGCATTGGCTCGTGAAGAGTCTTGTGGTGGTCACTTCCGAGAAGAACACCAAACAGAAGAAGGGGAAGCTCTTCGTCACGACGATCAATTTGCTCACGCTGCTGTCTGGGAATACAAGGGAGAGGGGCAAGAACCTGTTCGCCATAAAGAACAACTTGAATTTGAAAACGTCAAGCTAGCCACAAGGAGTTACAAGTAATGAACCTCACGCTACACGTTTGGAGACAAAAATCTGCC
Organism: Pseudobacteriovorax antillogorgiicola; assembly: GCF_900177345.1. Lineage (NCBI taxonomy): Bacteria > Pseudomonadati > Bdellovibrionota > Oligoflexia > Oligoflexales > Pseudobacteriovoracaceae > Pseudobacteriovorax > Pseudobacteriovorax antillogorgiicola. The sequence goes on along the minus strand of NZ_FWZT01000001.1, from coordinate 390,944 downwards.
AACGATAAAGGCAAGCTAGAAACTTACAAGGCGTCAAACATTTCTGAGCATAGCTCCTTTCTCGAAATGTTGGATCAAGTGAACGAAGAGTTGATTGAGAAGGGGATTGAACCAATCACCTTCGATCACGACTGCCGGGAAGGAATATGCGGTGCCTGCTCGATGGTTATCAATGGGGTGGCCCATGGTCCGGATCGAGGCACCACGACTTGCCAGCTCCATATGCGCAGCTTTAAGGATGGCGATGAGATCTTCATAGAGCCTTGGCGGGCAAAGGCTTTCCCTATTATCAAAGATTTGATGGTGGATCGCGGTGCCTTCGATCGCATTATTCAATCGGGTGGGTACGTGACCATAAGCACCGGCGGTGTTCCAGATGCCAATGCCTTACCCATTCCTAAGGAGAGTGCAGATCAAGCAATGGATGCAGCGGAGTGTATTGGCTGTGGCGCCTGTGTTGCCTCTTGCAAGAACGCGTCTGCGATGTTATTTGTCGCTGCGAAAGTTTCACACTTGGCCACGCTCCCTCAAGGTCAACCAGAACGTACTCGTAGGGTTCTCAACATGGTAGAAACAATGGACAAAGAAGGCTTTGGCAATTGTACCAATCAATTTGAGTGCGAAGCGGCTTGTCCGAAGGGTATTTCTGTTGACTTCATCGCTAAGATGAATCGGGAGTATTTAAAGGCCGGTTTAACCAGTAAGGATTAAATCCGGGAGCTACATATGGCTGGATTCCGCGAAGAATGCGGGGTAGTAGGTGTCGTCGGCGACAAAGAAGCAGCAAACCTCATCTACCTCTCCCTTTATGCGCTGCAGCACCGCGGACAGGAGGCTGCAGGCATAGTAACCCTCAATAAAGAGGGCTCTTTCTCCGGCCATAAAGCGTTCGGGCTCGTAGGGGATGGCTTCAACAAGGACATCCTTGATAAGTTAGAAGGAAAGGTTGGAATTGGGCACAATCGCTACTCAACTGCGGGTGGGAAGATGGTCCAAAATATCCAGCCTTTTTCATTTAATACAGCGATCGGCTCCTTAGCCATTGCCCACAACGGAAATCTCACCAATGCCTCTCAATTGAGGAAAGATCTCGAAAAATCAGGCAGCATATTTCAATCCACTTCGGATACGGAAATTTTCATGCACCTCCTAGCGAGAAGCAATGAGGAGTCCATATTGGAGAGGATCATCGAAGTGATGAAGGTGGTCAAAGGTGCATACTCTTTACTCCTTCTTACGAAGGACAGGCTCTTCGCCCTTCGCGATCCTTTTGGGTTTCGCCCTCTAGTACTCGGGCGTCGTGGAGAAGCTGTCGTTGTGGTGAGTGAAACCTGTGCTCTCGATCTGATCGATGCTGAATTTGAGCGTGAGATTGCACCAGGGGAAGTGGTTGAGATTCATAACGATGGCTCAGTGAAGTCTTACTTTCCAGTTGAGTCGAGTCGCAAGGCGTTTTGTTCATTCGAACCCATTTATTTTGCCAGACCGGATAGCCAGATTTTCAACGAGGAAATCTATGAGCTTCGCAAGAAGATGGGAGCAATACTTGCTCGGGAATCTCATGTAGATGCTGATGTTGTCATTGCTGTACCAGATTCAGGAGTGCCTATGGCTCTTGGGTATGGCAATCAGACGGGTCTTCCTATGGAACTTGGTCTGGTCCGAAATCACTATGTGGGACGCACATTTATTGAGCCTTCGCAGTCCATAAGAGATTTTGGGGTCAAGCTGAAGCTCAATCCGGTCATGTCTTGCCTCAAGGATAAGCGAGTGATTGTCGTTGATGATTCCCTAGTTCGAGGGACAACATCTGTAAAAATTCTTAGGATGATTCGACAAGCGGGTGCTCGAGAGATCCATATGCGGCTCGGTTCTCCACCGATTACGCACTCGTGTTACTTCGGTGTTGATACTCCGGAAAGAAGTCAGCTTCTAGCAGCCCAACGTGATGTTGAGGAAATGAGAGACTTTATCGGGGCTGACTCCCTAGGATTCCTTAGCATCGAAGGCTTGAAAGAAGCTTTAGGAGCGGCAAATAGTCATAACTACTGCTACGGTTGCTTTAATGGCGACTATCCTGAGGACACAGGCCGCGAAATCGAACCTCAGCCAACAGATGATCGAGGGCCTGGGCTTCGCTCAGGAATTTAGATCGTCATCAGGGGGGAACTCTCGGTCTAGGTAGGGAACCCCATACTCCATCAGTTTTAAGATGATTGACGCACGGGTGACGTGAAAGCCTGTTTCACGCCTGATGCGCTTGGCTACATCCTCAAGATATTGAAATTGCTTTTCAGTGATTCGCATGGAAACCATGCGAGACTTCGTTTCCCGCTTTTTCACAGTAGCCTCGTGAGATTATGCTATAGTATCGGAAAGATTAGAAAAATCATGAGAATTAGACGATAACTACCGAATATTAATTTATAAATTACAGGTGTGGCGAGCTTGGAAAAGCTGATCGAGAATGAGGATTATTACTTCGAAGATGGCTTGATGGTGTTAACAGAGGCCTATCTGAAAAAGCGAGGGTACTGCTGTGGCAACGGCTGTCGCCATTGCCCCTATGAAGGAGAGCCAGATGAAAGGCCCTCCAAGCCAAAATCTTAAGACTCAACCTCACGGCCGTCAGCTGCTTCATGCTGCAGGTCAAACACAGGGTTTAGTGCGGCTTCAGCTGCATTCATGATCTCAAGAACCTGCTCTTTGGAGAAGGCTGCTCTTTCAGCTGTTCCTTGGATCTCTAAGAACTTTCCACTCTGAGTCATGACGACATTCATATCTAGGTCAGCGGTACTATCTTCTTGGTAGTCGAGATCAACCAAAACTGCGCTATCACGAAGACCAACAGATACTGCAGCGACAGCATCTGTGAGCGGGTTCTGATTTAGTTTGCCAGATCGAAGAAGCTTATCCACGGCGATCTTCAGGGCCACGTAGGCACCAGTGATCGAAGCCGTTCTCGTGCCGCCATCTGCCTGTATGACATCACAATCCAGTGTAAACGTGAAATCAGGGCATTTGGTTAAATCAATGATGCCGCGTATTGAGCGACCAATAAGTCGTTGGATTTCCTGCGACCGACCTGATGGGGAAGGGCGCTCGCGCCTTGAACGAGTTTGCGTGGAGCCGGGAAGCATTGAGTACTCTGCAGTAAGCCAACCTTGAGCCGGTGTTGCATTGCGTAGAAATGAAGGGACTCCCTCGTCAACCGATGCCGTACAGATAACTTTTGTTTCGCCAAATTCGAGAAGTACGCTACCAGCAGCGTGTTTCGTGTAGTTTGGGACTATTCTGAGGGGGCGCATCTGGTCTGAAGACCGTCCGTCGTGTCGTAACATATAGATTCCTTACAAGTAAGAGGCGCAGTATAAAACGCAGATTGTTCTGTTTAACTAACCGAGCAGCTCTTGACAAGAACTAAGAAAATGATTCTACCAGGCTCTTGCTCGGTAAAAATCCAAGATACTAGCCAATAACGAAGTAAACAATAAGAGCGCAGATCGCGATTGTGATAATGCCAATCAAGCTCTGCTTCCAGAGTTTCTGCTGAAATAGTTCTTTTGAAAGTGTTGGTTCGTCTTCGGGAAGCACGGATTCTTCGGAAACATAGAGTTTCTTCTTGGGAGCGGTGTCTTCCATATTGATCTGAGCCCACTCTCCTCCACCAACACCTTGGGTGAGGGTAGGTTCATCGCCCCCAAAAGCAGTTTTTGCAAATCTTTGTGATGCGGGTGCAGCATTCGGGAACGCTGCATCAATGGCCTGATGAACCATGACCAAGGTACGTGAGACGATGATATCATGGTCCGTTGGGATAAATTCAAAAACCCGCTTCACCAGCTCCTCCCCGTGACATTCAGTGCTTATTATGACAAAAAAGCCAAGCTTTCGTAAGCTTGGCTTTTAATTTTCCATCTGTATGAGCTTGCCCCTAGGCGAGAGGTTCAGCTCCGGGGCGACCGTGACACTTCTTGAATTTTTTGCCAGAACCACAGGGACAAGGATCATTGCGCCCAATTTTATCCAGATCCCGCTTAAATGGTTGAGCTTTTGGCTCGGTCTCGACATGCCCTGAACGAGAGCCATGGTAGATCATGCCATCATCTTCTGCATTGCCACTTGGAGCAGGAGCCGCTTGTGCGGGGCCAGCTTCAGGGTGTGCGAAGTTCATTTGCGTTGTGTCGGGCTCTTCGACTTCCAAATCTTGCTCTGTGGCTAGCTCCGGTGGAGGCATCCGTACAAGTGCTAGAGTTGTCTCGTCTTCAATGCGGCCCATCATGCTTTCGAATAGATTGAAAGCCTCTTTTTTGTATTCTTGAAGTGGGTCTCGCTGTGCATAGCCACGCAAGCGAACATTGTCTTGCAATTGATCCATCGCCCGGAGATGATCTTTCCAAGTTTGGTCAAGAATTTGAAGATAAACAAAGGCTTCCACCTTTTTCATGATATCTTCGCTAACCTTGAGTTTCTTGTCATTGTAGTGCTTAAGGACGATTTCCTGTGTTGCATGAAGGAGAGCGTCCATACTTGCATCTTCGGCATCGATATTGAGATCTAAATCCATATGGAATTCGTTGCTGAGCTCTTCTTGAATGGCCTTCATATCATACGACGGCTGATTGGTAAGCTCAGGAGAGTACTTTGCGCATATACCCTCTGTGATTCCCTCGACGGAGTCTTTCATGAAGGATAAGTCAACCGTACCGTCCAAGATGTTACGGCGACGACCATAGACCACTTTTCTCTGCTGATTCATGACATCGTCGTACTCAAGGACGTGTTTTCGGCTGGAAAAGTTTTGCTCTTCCACACGTTTTTGAGCTTTTTCGATGGCTCTTGTAACCATGGGAGAAATAATCGCTTCCCCTTCCTTCATGCCGAGCCTGCTCATAATTGCTGACAGTCGGTCGGAGGCGAAGATTCTCATGAGATCGTCTTCGAGAGAAAGGAAGAACTTACTGCGACCAGGGTCACCTTGACGTCCAGAACGACCACGAAGCTGATTATCGATACGTCGCGACTCATGGCGTTCGGTACCGATAACAAAAAGTCCGCCTACCGCTGAAACCCCTTCACCGAGCTTAATGTCAGTACCTCGGCCGGCCATGTTTGTGGAGATTGTGACATTTCCCTTTTGGCCCGCGTTAGCAATGATTGACGCCTCACGGCCATGGTTTTTCGCGTTAAGGATCTCGTGGGGAATATTGCGTTGGCGTAGTAGCGACGCCAATAACTCTGATTTCTCAACCGATACGGTACCCACAAGGACCGGCTGGCCTTGCTTTTGAGCCTTAGCAATCTCGTCGGCGATCACATTGAACTTCTCCCGTGCTGTGCGGTAGATCTCATCTTGATCATCCTGACGAGCGATGGGTTTGTTCGTGGGGATGACAACAACGTCAAGCTCATAGATTTTCTTAAATTCAACCGCCTCAGTATCAGCAGTACCAGTCATACCAGCGAGGCTACTGTAGAGTCGGAAATAGTTTTGAAAGGTAATCGAAGCGAGAACTTGGGTCTCGTTTTCAACGGGTAAATGCTCTTTGGCTTCCAGTGCACCATGAAGGCCATCAGAGTAACGTCGACCAGGCATCAATCGTCCGGTGAACTCATCAACGATGATGACTTTATTATCACGGACAACATAATCAACGTCCTTCTTAAAGACTACATGGGCCTTCAGAGCTTGCTGAACGTGGTGGAGGTACTCAATGTTAGATGGATCGTAAAGATTTTCAACCCGCAGCCTTTTCTCAAGCTTGCTGATGCCATCTTCTGTTAGAGAAACGTTCCGCGACTTTTCGTCGACTATATAGTCGCTATCCTTTTGCAAGCCAGGAATTGTCGCATTGACCGTTGCATAGATTTCGGTGTTGGTTTCTGCAGGGCCAGAGATGATGAGAGGCGTTCGCGCCTCGTCGATAAGGATGGAGTCAACCTCATCGACGATACAGAAGTTGTGATCTCGCTGCACATAGCGGCCGAGATCGGTTTTCATATTATCTCTGAGGTAGTCAAAACCGAATTCGTTATTGGTCCCGTAGGTAATATCTGAGTGATAGGCTTCGCGACGTTGCTCATCATTGAGTCCATGAACGATCAGGCCCGTAGTCATTCCAAGGAAGCCGTAAAGCTGGCCCATTTCTTCTGATTGAGTCGAAGCCAGGTAGTCATTGACGGTCACCACGTGGGCGCCTTTGCCTGACAAGGCATGTAAATACACAGGAAGGGTTGCTGTGAGGGTTTTACCTTCACCAGTTTTCATCTCAGCGATACGTCCTTCGAACAGCGCGATACCACCAACCATCTGAACATCAAAGTGGCGCATGCCAAGGGTTCTCTTCGAAGCCTCGCGGACTGTGGCGAAAGCTTCTGGTAAGATATCGTACTGAGTTGCCCCTTTAGCCAGTTTGTCTTTGAACTCTTGGGTCTTTTGCCGTAGCTCGTCGTCGCTCAGCTTCTCCAAACTTGATTCTAGTTTGTTAATGTCGTCGACGATCATACGATATCGCTTGAGTTCCCGATCGTTTTTAGTCCCAAAGATTTTCTTGGCCAGATTTAACATGCTTGTCTCGTTTTATTTATGATGCTCTTCTTGTATGTTGTTTAGACTCACTAAAACGCTGGTAAGTATACTTGCTGCGTGGCGAGAAAAAAAACCCAAAATCCACATTTACTAACAATGTGACTATAGGTCGAGAACCATTAAAGAACTTTAAGGGTTATTGACGGTGTGGCAGGTCAAAATATAGACTTATTGGATATCCAGGATGAATTTCTTGGGGTCTGAGTATCTGCCATTGACCAGAATCTCGTAGTGGAGGTGAGGTCCAGTGGATCTTCCAGTCATTCCAACGGTGGCGATTTGGTCGCCTCTCTTGACTTTTTGACCGGGTTGAACCATATTCTGCGCATTGTGACCAAAGCGGGATACAACCCCGTAGCCATGTGCAATCATGATAAAGTTGCCAAAGCCTGCCTTGGCCCCACTGAAGATCACAACTCCATCTGCAGGGGCGTAGATGGGAGTTCCCATGGGGGCGGCGACATCAATACCTTTATGCATCGTCTTTTGTCCGGTGAAAGGCGAAATCCTAGGGCCGAAGCCAGAGGTGATCCAGCCATCAACTGGTGTGGCCGACGGAATCGATGATAGGAGGCTGCGTTGCTGGCTAAGCGTCGACAAAAGCTTTTGCATCTCAAGAGCATTGCGATTGGCACGATTACCAATGCTTTGGACCCGATCGAAGACGGAGCGAAACACAAGTTTGTCCATATCGATCCCCAGGGGTAAATTCTTCTGGGCCGTGTTTTCGGTCATATTCTTTTCGGCATAGCGAAACTCTTCGGGGGTGAGAGGGCCAATGCCCGTTTTGCGAGAGAACTTCTTAACCTTGAGCTGGGTAAGATCACCTAGTTTCTCACTATAGTCCTGAACTCTCTGGAGTGAGTTTTTTACCTCATCTAGATTGCTCATAAGAAGACGGGCCTCGCCTTTGAGTCCCTGATTTTCAGCAAGTATTTTTTTGTAAGAGGTCCTGATCGAACGCAGTTCGATATAATCGAATACTAAATAGCCCAAAAGACTGGTTAGAAATAGGGACCCAACAGCCAAGGAACGTAAGGCAAACTTGGGGATCTTCAGTTGCTTGGTTTGGCTCGCATTTTCAGGGATAATTAGTATTGTCAAACGCTTCATTGCGTAGGCTCACTCCATTATTCGATTTCGACCACGAGGGCAGTAATATTATCCTCCCCTCCGCGCTCATTTGCCAGCCTTACCATACTATTGACAGAGTTTAAGCCGTTTCGACTGACAGCATTCGATAGCTCTGCATCACTTATTTTACCATGAAGACCATCGCTGCATAGTAAGAGGTAGTCATCCGACTCTAGTGCGAGGCATGAGGCATCGACGTCCTCTTCTTCCTGATATCCTACACTACGGGTGATAACATTCTTTAAGTGATGAACTTCCGCCTCCTCTGGGGTTAAAATACCAGCTCTCACCTGCTCATTCACCAACGAGTGATCGAAGGTGATCTGGTATATAAAACCTTTTCGGACCAAATAAAGCCGACTATCACCCACATGGGCAAAATATGCGTAATTATTGAAAATTTTAACCGCAGTTGCCGTCGTACCCATACCTCGAAGTGTGGGGTCTTCGAGAGAATGTTCGTAGATTTTAGCTGAGGCAAAATTCACCGAATTCGCTAGGCTGGTCATGATCTTTGGATCAGGGTGCCTTTCTGCTTTCTCCATCTCAGCCTTCTTATCCTGCACCCACTGCTGAATTCGCTCAACGCAAATTCTACTGGCGATTTCTCCACCAGCATGACCACCCATGCCGTCTGCCACTATAAAAAGGCCAAGTTCGTTATTCACTAAAAAAGAGTCTTGGTTTGTTGATCTGACACGACCAACATCGGTAGCTCCGACTCCTTTAACTCGCTTGATTCTCACTTGGAAACGGCCTTTTTTGCAATAAAATTAATGATGTAAATGCTAGATTACATGGAAGGTATCGGCTTGATTGAGACATTCTTTAACTTAGATTTCCAAGTTAAAGAAGGGAGTTAAGAGAGCGATGTACGCTCTCTTGGAGGGAGATTAGAGGTTGGATATAATGGCTTCTGTAAAGCCTTTGCACCCTAGTGTCCCACCTAAGTCTTTTGTTCGCGTCTCTGGGTTCGCGAGCGTTTTTTTCAAGGCCGATTCGATTCTAGCAGCCACATCACTTTGGTTGATATGATCGAGCATCGCCGTCGCACTCATAAGGAGGGCGGTCGGGTTTGCTAAGTCTTTGCCGGCAATGTCTGGAGCAGATCCATGAGCAGCCTCAAAGATCGCCTGCTTTTGCCCGATATTGGCACCGGAAGCTAGTCCTAGGCCGCCAATTAATCCAGCAGCTAAATCCGAAAGAATGTCTCCGTATAGATTTTCGGTGACAATCACATCAAACTGCTCCGGCTTCGTCACCATCTGCATACAGCAATTGTCGACAATTAGCTCATCCAGCTCGATGCCTGTGTAGTTTGCAGCGACCTTTCGAACGGACTCCAAAAAGAGACCGTCAGTAAACTTCATGATATTCGCTTTGTGGACGACGGTAACTTTTTTCCGACCAAGCTTTTGAGCAAGTTCGAATGCATGACGGCCAATGCGCTCCGAAGCCTCGGCAGTAATCAATTTAATACCCTGGGCAACACCTTCTGAGACTTTGTACTCGATACCTTTGTAAAGGTCTTCCGAGTTTTCACGGACGATAATCATATCGACATTTTCGTATCGACTCGGGAGTCCTTTGATGGTCTTGATGGGGCGTACGTTCGCATAGAGCTTAAAGAGTTGTCTCATGGATACATTAATTGACCGATGGCCACCGCCAACGGGAGTTGTCGTGGGGCCTTTGAGAGCAACGCCATTATTTTCAAGGCTATCGATGAATTCCTGCGGAATAAGTGTGCCAGTTTTTTCATATGTTGTAAGGCCGATTTCGTGTGCGTCCCACTCAATTTGGGCACCAGCAGCTTCTAAAATGTGCTGAACGCTTTGGGTGATCTCTGGTCCGATGCCATCACCTTCGACTAAAGTAACTTTTCTCATTGGTGTCTCCGATCGTTGATTCTATCGAGGGATGATCTCTATAGCCAAGAGTCCGTCGTTTTGCAAGACTAAGTTCCAAAGACACATTGACACCTACCTGCGTCAGGACATTCTAGGAAAAGTAGTCCCGGCACATGTGAATGGTTAAGGCTGCAAGGGCACTGTTGATTTCCTGGTTCAATGTTTTAGGTATCAGTTCCTTAACGTCACAGGTGATAATGTCGATAGACTCGTTTTCATCGGGGAAGAGCTTTCGGTCTTGCGGTATGGCGCAATCCAAAGCGACGAACATATGGACATTGTTTGTCATTATTGCCGGATTGGGGTTGATTGTTGCGACGTGCTCAACACGTTTTGCTCGGTAACCAGTTTCTTCCTCAAGCTCTCGAATGGCTGCTACCTTAGGGTCTTCACCTTCATCAATCACGCCCCCTGGAATTTCCAGAGTATCTGTCATAGTCCCCACACGTTGCTGCTTCACAAGCACGGCTTTTTGACCCTCTGTAATGGCGAGGACATTGACCCAATCAGGGGCTTTCAGTCTATAAAATGGGTAGTTCAACTCCTTCTTTTTGCGATTATCGATCAGATCGATAGCTTGTACGGCAAATGGTCTGGCCTCTAACAGCGTTCTAACTTGCTTCACCGTCCACTGCATAGGACGCCTCCCTTTAAGAGAAAATCTTTGAAATGACCACGGGCTTTTTAACAAATAGGCTAGAAAGGTAGCGCCGGCAGTGAAGCCTGGCCCACTCGTTAAGATCGTCGAGATTCTCGGTTTTGTGGTGACCCTCGGCGATAATGGCTCTGATGTCTTCTGCACTCTTGGTTTGATGGGCTTCATTGTCAAATGGCAGACCAAAGAACTCAACGTCAATGTTGAATAGGTGGCCGCTTATAACGGCAAGCCCTGAATCACCAATCTTATGTCGCTTTCGCATGGATTCGTAGCTCATAGGCCTCTGCGACCAGGAGTCAACAAATAGCTTATCGAAGTCGAAAGTGTCCTCAACCTTTACGTTACGCTCGGCAACTCGAACGAGACTACCGTTTTCTACTGAAACAGAATGGGGGTGTAGCTCTTCATTGGCTTTTAGCTGAGTAAATGTTCCGTGAACAGGGATATAGTGCTTGGGTTGAATCAGTTCAATGAGTTCTGATAGATCACCACGATGAGCATGGCCACTCACATGAATTCCTGGATCTGATTTATTGGTACGAACATAGACGCCCTTTTTATGCGCTTCACTGGTAATCATAGCCACTGACTTTTCATTTCCTGGGATGACTCGTGACGATAGAATGATGGTATCACCTGCATTCAAGCTCACATGTTTGTGTTCACCAAATACGATTCGTCGCAGACCAGATCGGGGTTCTCCTTGGCTACCACTTGCAATCACCACTAGACTAGATCGCTCTTGGTGTGGAATTTGGCTTTCGTCAATAATCAATCCTTCTGGCGGATGATATCCAAAGACTTGGCTGGCTATCTCTAAGGTCTTTAATATGGAAGCACCCGAAAGGAACACCTTTTTCTTCAGCTTTGAGCAAGCCTCTAAGACAATACGGAGTCGCCAGAAATTGCTTGAGAACGTGGAAAAAACAATCATCCCTTGACTGGTTTTAAAGCATTGGTAGATCGTCTCCTGGACGCTTGTTTCACTGGGACATTTTCCTTCATGACCGCTGTTTGTGCTGTCGGCAATCATTGCTGTCACAGGGGCTATCGACTTAAGGAAGCCCACATCAGGTCCTGGCTCTCCAAAAGGCTGATGGTCGAATTTAAAATCTCCTGTATGAAAAACTGTGGTCTTATCAGCAGTTATCAAGAGACAGCAGCATCCTGGAATTGAGTGAGGGATATGAACCCAATCGACAAAAAGATTTCCGCCACGAATACGATCACCGGGGCTGACCACATGGACCTCTGGCTGGATTCGAGAGCCAAACTTTTGAATTCGATCCATAAAAATTTTTTCGGTCCAAGCAGTCATGTAAACAGGAGCCGGCCACCGCTCTAATATCAGCGGCAAGGCTCCCACATGATCCTCATGTCCATGGGTGATGAAATAGGCTTCTACTTGATCGAAGCATTCCATCAGGGAGGTCAAGTCGGGCACGTGGCTATCGATGCCAATCTCATAGTCGCTGGCAAAGGCGAGGCCCACATCCACGAGATAGAGCTTATCCCCGTAAATGTAAGCAGTTATATTCATTCCAAATGATCCACAGCCGCCCATAAACAGAACGTGGAGCTTTTTTGGGTCTAAAGATTCAATTGTGGTTTTTAAATGGCTCATATCAGTCTCTTTGTCCGAGCAAATTTTGTCGGAACTAACATGGATCACAGACATTAGAAAGTCAATTACCCCTTGGCTGGTGCAAAATAGAAGGGGTACTTAATTTCAACACTACCTCGACGAGGTCGGGGAAATCTCCAATTTGCAATTTTCTTTCGAACGCAGCGAATCATTCTCCGGTCAGAGATGGTTGTATCCAAAAGTTCAATGTCAGAAATTCTCCCTCGTGAGTCGAGCCGCCACTGCCACTCCATGCTGCCTTGAAGGTTTTGGTTGCGCCTCAATGCTAACTCGAAACATAGCTGAAGTTGGAATTTGTTGCGGGTGATTGTTTTGTTGATCAATTCTGGGTTGATCTCTCCTAGCAAAGGCTCCTTGAGCATACCTGTTTTTCGAAGGTCAAATGTAGACGCTTTGATCAAACTAAGTTTCTCATTTAGTTGAGAGAGACCCTCCGGGCTTAAAAAGCTGACATATGGATTTTTTGGACTTACTGCTATCGGCTTAGCATTATCAGGATTTAGGGCCACAGACTTTTCCCGCATTCGTCTCATATCGCTTTGCTGCACCGCTGCAAAGTTCGCAAGTTCCTTAGCTTCTTTGTACATCGCTTTTTCGTCTGCTGTGTTGGGTTCGTCTTCCTCTTCATCCTTCACAGCGGGGCCAGTCATAAGTCCTCGTCGAATCGGTTTCACGCTTCGATAGTTGCTAAAAGCATACTTTTCATCGTTCTCCCAGGCTTTGGATACTTTACGCCGATATTTCAAGGAAAGTTCAAGATTTTTGTGAATGATTTCGATTTTGTCGTGAAGTCGCAGAAGCTGCTGATCCAAGGTTTCCCCTTTAATAGCCGGAATTACAATTAATGAGCTAAGCTTATCCTGGGAAATTTTTCTATCGATCAGGCTTTGTTCGGTTAATAGCTGGCGAATTTCAACTTTCTGATCTCGGTGAAGGTCTTCGTACATATTGTAAGTTGACTTATATATCGCAGGGTTCCAACGACTGCTAAAACCAAGGATCGTCGATGCAAGGTTCATATAGTATTCGAAGGATGAACCAATAAGATCGGTACGATCCAGTCGCAGCTGTAGCGCTTCTGGCAATAGCGCAAGGTGTTTAGGGTGAATGAAGGGTAGGGTGTAAACTGGTTGTAGATCAAAGAAGTTTTTCGGTCGCGTGTCAGGCCTCTTTAGAAGGGCCAATGTAAACGAACCAAATAGCCATGCGGCCGCTAGAAATCCTATAGCCAGTATTTGAAAATCCCGCTTCTCACCAATCCAAAGATTGAAAATCTTACCTCGGTATTCTCCTGTAGGCTTGCGATCTGCTTGGCGTTTAGTTTTTGGGCGTTCCTTCCCAATGCGAATCAGCACTCTTAAGTCATTATAGGCGATACTCCCATAATCACCCTTCTTCATAATATGAGTATACTGAGTATTACGATGAGAGCTGATGTCTTCAATGCGACCTTCAAAAGTCGTAAAGCCTTCCCAATTGGGGTCGAGGTCAACCTCTGCGCCACGCTTGGTGATCTTGATAAGATCAATATCAGTTGGTAGCGGGTAGAAAGGAGCTGTTAAGTCGCCATCTGGTTTAGATGTGAGTCGGATGGTGCCCATTTTATCGAACGGTCGTGATATTTTTGATAGGAGTTCACCGTTCTGTAGAACTTCCACAAAAATCTTATATTCTTCAGATTTTTTTCTTCGGCGAAACATTCCTTAGTTTATAATCCTTGTTTCGAATCCATAGCGAGTGATTTTAGCTGACGATAGTGCAAAAATTAAGGGTTTCAAATGTGCATATTTTAGTCGTTGATCAATTGCTATTACTGCAGTGATCTTTGTTAAACTACTCTCCATCTTGAGTGCCATTGAAAAAGATTCATGATGGGTTTGGCGTTTAAGGTAGTTGATGAGTGGCTCAATGGATTCTAAGTTCTCTGTATTGCTGGGCCAGGAAAATTTTTTCCGATCGGAGGTTACAACATTGATCCTACCATTGTCTTCATAAATCCCCAGCCAGATCCCACCATCCTGGTGACGAGGTGCATCGAGAGGTAGAACATCTACACGGGCTCCGAGTCTCGGATTTAAGTCTGTTAAGAGATGGCCACCGAGTATCATGACCAACATAAAGCCTATCATTGCTGGAAAGGGGTACCACTGAACCGGCTCCTCCAATCGTTCTTTAAGTTTTGTTATCGCCAAGACCCAAGGGCGATCGAAGGCGTTGGGTGATTTCATTTAAGTCCCCCCGCAAGCACCACGCGGGTGAAGGTGCCCGTCTTTCTAAGACCATCTATTGTCTGAACGACCAGAGGTGACGGAATGCTGTCAGTAGGAAGCAGGATCACAATACCCTGATTAGTGATTTTCTTTTTGCTACTGCGAGCATAGACCCACTTTTCAATATCTTTGACTAAAGTGTTGATGTCTGGCGATCCTTCAACGTGCTTTACAATGAATTTGTTTCGAACACTCGATATTTCTTCAGAGAAAGCGTTTACATCACCAAAGATAAATTCTTCCTTTGTTAGAACTACCATGGGCGTCGTGCTAGCAATCTCTCCTGATGTTGCGGCTTGAAAGTTGGATAATGTCGGATCGACAATAGGAACCGACAAGACTGGAATTTCAACAGGAATGAGCCCGTATTTCCCGGCCATGGAAATAGAGCGCAAGGCGAAGGATAAAAGAAGAAATAATCCCATGGTACTTAGAACGATAATTGGTAAGTACCATATAATATTAGATAATCTCTTCTTCGTCCTTAATATCTTCAACTGAAGCATCGTCGAAGCTATCATCTTCTTCCTCTGGTTCGGCTTCTGGTTCATCCAAGTCTGCAGCCGAATCATCAGGCTGCTGCGGAGCCATGGCGACAGGCGCCTCAATAGGTGCGGCTGCGACATACGTTGGTACTTCGTTCGGCACTAGTAAGTTCATGATAACTGAGACTCCGTAGTGAAGTCGCTCCGTGAGCTTGATGGCCATGCCTTTTAGGATTTGGTGGCCGGTTAGAAATATCATGGATATAAGCAAGCCCATTGTTGTGGGGTTTAGTGATTCAGCTATACCGTTAGCTAGCCGAGCTTGTTTTTCGGATGTGTCGAGAATCTCAATTGAATCAAATGCATTCCATAATCCGTCAATAGTTCCTAGAACGCCGATGAGCAGGATTAAAGTAGAGAGTGCCGGTAGAATGCCGATTCGGGTTTCCAACTTGGGAAGGAAGTCTATAGTTTCTTCTTCAATGGTCCCTCGAACTGTTGTTGGATCCCGCTCAGCAGCTTCAAGAGCTTTAAGTCCGATTGCTGGCAGTGACGTGTTTGATGCGTTCTTGCATATACTGACAGCTCGATCGAGGTCTTCTGCTTGAACTGAACGCCTCAAATTGTTGAGAAATTTTCCAAAATCTACGTAATAGCGAAACTGTAGGTTGATGAATCGCTCGAAAATGATCGTTGTGCCTAGAAAACCTAGAATTAATATCAGAATGAGGTAGGTATTACCATTCTGCAAGCTGACGGCTAGCTGACTCCACATGGGACTTCCTCTTTCTAAGAAAGATTAATATTCGTCCCTTTGATTGTAATCTTATGTCCTGGGAAAAATCTTACTAGTGCCTAGTCGATTTTGTGCCTCGGCGTTGTTGACTTTGTCACTCGCTCGTCACCCTACCTAGCACGTACTGTCTTCTCGATCGTTCCTTGTCGCCGAGCCGAGAATTCAATTTGACTAGGCACTAGCAGCATTTGGTCGCTGCTTTATTTGATTTTTGTGATTTCTGTGACAACTCTAGACTCTTCAGCAAGAGCATTGTTTTGAGTCGATGTTTTTTGGGTGAGAGTTCCTTTTTCATGGGCCCGAATGAGTGCCCTTAGAATTTCAGGATCAAATAACTCCCGCTCCTCGTGAATTCGCTCGATCGCATCATCTTCGTTAACAAAGCCCGAATACGACCGCCCAGAGATCATCGCATCATAAACGTCGCCCAGTGCAACGATACGTCCGAAGAAGGGAATGTCTTCGCCTGCTAGTCCATCCGGATATCCTGTGCCATCCCATTTTTCGTGGTGGTACTTCACGCCAGAGATGATTCTCTGGGCATTTGGAAGGTGACTGATGATACTTGCTCCGATAGTGGGATGAAGCTTCATCTCAGCGTATTCTTCTGCACTAAGTAGGGATGCCTTTTTGAGTATGGAATCAGGAATCCCAATCTTCCCGATATCATGACAAAGAGCACTGATCATTAAAAGACGTTTGATCTCTTTATTCAGTTTTAACTCATCAGCGATAGCCATACAGTAATTGGCCACGCGTTCGGAATGACCTCTGGTATAGGTATCTTTTGCTTCAACGGTTGCGATAATCGTATCCATGATTCCGACGAGCCAGCTATCTATTTCTCTTCTTAAAAGTAGAGACTCCATGATAGGAGATGCTCTAAATAGCAGGGCTTGGGCGGCCTCTAACTCAGCAGAGCGGAACTTGTGTCTCGGATTGTCGATCTCTACATGGATTAGTGCTATGATGCTATCATTATGAGTGATCGGCATGATAGCCCTGTTACGACCCGATTGGGTTGTCCGGGTATCCGGCTCTAGTAAGACAACTTGCTTACGAGATAGACAATCCTCGAACGCTCTTTGGCTTAACTGAAATGGAATTGAGAGCTGAAAGTCCTTCTTAGCAAACGGTAGAAGTTGTCTGCTTTTCTCAGACCAGATAAAAAGCGCGGCCCGTGAAGAATTAGGGATCATCTTGCCGATGGATTTTAGCAATGTCGAACACATCTCATTGAGGTCTCGAATAACCATAAGATTACTGTGGTAATTAAAAACCTGCTTGATCGTAGATTCGTTAGACATCACGTTATTTGCAAGGACCGCTGGGTCCAAGCGATTGGCAATGAAAGGGGTGCTGCTAGCGATCTCGCTGATCCCGATAGGGCCTTTGATACCAGCCTTTTCATCAATCTGCATGTCAAACGATAGGAAGTCAGTTGGAATTGTGATTTCACTGTCCGGTGCAAAAAATATAAGCTCGGTGCTACCAAGCAAAATTTTATCGCCGCCTTTCAAGGTTGTGTTGATGACTCTGTCACCATTCACATAGGTGCCATTTCGGGATTCCAGGTCTTCCAGGATATACAGCCGACCCCGTTGTTTGATCCGAAAATGATATCGGGATGCCTCGCCATCAGCGATGACAACAACGTTCTTAGGGTCCCGGCCAATTGTGGCTGGAAACACCTGCAACTCATATCTTTTTCCCGCTTCTTTTCCCCGCTCCACTGCCAGAAACGTCATCTTCGCCCCACGTGTCTATTTTTCTGCCCGACTTATCGGCTCGTTGAGAGGAGCCCTTGAGGGAATATTTTTCCAACTAGTTTCGGAAGGATACATAGCAGTGTGTCTAAAGTTTTGACAGCAAGTTCCGAACAACTAAGAAACTACCTTTGATGGGTGACCGATGAGAATTACATACCTATATGTAGCTCTATTGCTGGCAGAAGTTTCGCAGGCAAAATCGTTACCACCGGTTGGCAAGCGAGTTTACATCATCGAGGATGAAGCACTATATGCCCCAGTGACAATCAAAGGCGAACAAAAGCCCCTCCGACGCCGAGGTGTTCTCAGGGACCCCATTCCGTTGGGCGAAGCTGGCCTGACACGAAGGCGGGAGATTGAGTTCCGCGATCCTGGGATGGAGCCTCGAAAGGAATCACAGCTTAAATTTTCATCACTTGCCATCAAAGGCCGAATTGCATCACCCAGAGTGCAGTTCCAACTAGAGCCCCTGGATCTATACAGAGCCGATCAAGAGCTAAATATCCCCTTGAAAACTAGGCTATTTAGGCAAGCAAGCCAGCAAGAACATCACGCTCGCAAGAGCTCTCGTTAAAGGCTCCCCTGGCATCCCATTGTTCCTGGTTTTCTCCGATCCATCGCGATATATAGATCGGGGTGCCCTTTCCCGTTTTGTGCCGCCGTTCAGACTGTCTTTTTTGAATGTGTATGGACGTTTTTCTAGCAATATCTGGCTGGCTGGTCAATTAAAAAATCTTTTTTGGTGTCAGGAGATTCATGAATTTTGGTGACGTGCTCAATTTCTTAAAATCTGCAGACCTCTACCTTCTATATCAAGTCAATTTGGGATGGTCTAATCCAGCTCTTGATCTCATCATGAGAGCTATTTCAAGTCATACAATATGGCTTATTCCCCTTGGGGGGTGGGCTTATCTTTGCATCCGAAGGAAGCAAAAGTTTTGGTGGCTAGGAGTACTCTTGCTACTCATCGGTGTCGGGCTCGCAGACTTATTTGCCTATCAAGTTCTCAAGCCATACTTTGGTCGTTTGAGGCCTTGTAAGGTTGATGAGATGGTACGGGTGGTGCATTCATGTGGCGGGATGTATAGTTTCCCGTCGAATCATGCCACTAATTCTATGGTATTGGCTGGGATTCTTTTGTGGTGGTCGCGGCCATTGGTAGGTGGGGTTTTTGTCGCTATTAGTTTGCTCGTCGGCTTATCTCGTGTGTATCTAGGTGTTCACTACCCTCTCGATATTAGCTTCGGTTTTTTGCTTGGACTAACTTGGGCTAGTGTTTTGTCTTTAATGATGAAGCGGGTTGAGTGGGTCAGGGTGAGGATGATCAACGTCTTCTAGTGCCTAGTCGATTTGAAGCCTCGGCGATGTTGACTTTGTCACTCGCTCGTCACCATGTCCAGCCCGTACTGTCTCCTCGCTCGCTCCTTGTCGCCTAGCCGAGAATTCAACTTGACTTGGCACTAGAGAGAGCTTGAGAGGTTTGAGTAGCCTCTCAAGCGGGATGTTAATTCTCTTCGGGGAAGAACTTACCACCTTCTTCAGCCATCTTTACGAGTGCTTTAGCGGGCTCGAAGCGCTTTCCGTACTTGTCGGCGAGACCGCGGAGGCGATCCACAATGACTTTTGCGCCCATGTGATCAACATATTTAAAAGGTCCTCCCCAGAATGGAGGGAAACCTAGCCCAAAGACTGCACCGATATCGCCATCGTAGGGATGGTTTAACACGCCCTCATCGAGGCAGTGGGCAGACTCGTTGATGAATACTAGGGCGCAGCGGTCTATGATTTCATCAGTTGGCAAGCTGGATGCCTTCCAGTTAGGTACAAGTTGGTAGATTCCTTCATCAGGATCACCTTTTTTGCCATCGTGATACTCATAGAATCCTTTGCCATTTTTTCGCCCTAAACGACCAGACTCTTTGATCGCTTCCAGGCCATCTGGGATCGAAACACGATCAGCAAAAGCCTTTTTCATAGTATCGAGAACGTGAGAACCGACGTCGATTCCTACCTCGTCCATCAAAGTCATTGGTCCCACAGGGAATCCAAACTCGGTAAGTGCAGCATCAATCTTCTCAATTTTGTTGCCTTCAACCAAGATTAGAGCGGCCTCGGCCATAAAGAAAGCAAGTGCACGAGTGGTATAAAAACCAGGGCTATCTTTCACGATAATGATCTGCTTGCCCATGGTTTGGCCTAGTTCGAAAGCTCTTGCTGTGGCCCACTCAGCTGTCTTATCCGTAACCACAATCTCAAGTAGGGGCATCTTCTCGACAGGAGAGAAAAAGTGCATGCCCAAGACTCGCTCGGGATGAGCACTTTGAGCCGCAATATCAGCAATGGGAAGAGCAGAGGTGTTACTGGCAAAGATCTGTCGATCGTGGCCCTTCTCTTCTACCTCTTTTAAAATCTTTTGTTTTAATGCAACGTCTTCAAAGACTGCTTCGATAACGACATCAGTACTCTCAAAGCCGTTCGTATTGAGTCCCGGTGAGATGTGCGCCATTTTTTGATCAACCTGAAATGGTTTGATCTTTTTACGCTTGGCTTTCTTGGTGAAGTATTTATATGCGCCACTCAGAGCGCGACTTGTAGACTCTGGGTTAGGGTCCGATAAGCGTGAGCAAACACCCTTATCCGCTAGCACCGTGGCAATCCCAGCGCCCATGAAGCCTGAGCCGATCACCCCTGCAAGTGAGGTCTTTTCGCCCTTAAAAACTTCCTTGTTCGCACTTTCGAACGGGTTTTTCTTAGCATGAGTCGTAGCGTGAAAAAGGTGGATAAGACTCTTACTTTCCTTGGTCTGAGAAAGCTCACCGAAAAGCTTAGCTTCAAGCTCTAGTCCCTTCTCAAGCTTCTTCTCAAAGCCATCAAAAACTGCGGACAAGGCCTTAAAAGGAGCAGGGTAGAATCCTTTGGTGTTTTTTTCCACCATCTCTCGTGCTTTTCGTTCCATTACTTTTCGACCAAGGGGGTTACTCTCGGTTGCGAAACGTGTGATATTGTCACTGAGGCCTTTGGTTTTGGGCTTGAGCTTCTGAGAGCGTTTTTTCAAAGCATATGTTTTGGCGACTTTGAAAAGAACTTTCTCATGGCACGCTGCGTCTACAAGGCCCATTTTTAGGGCTTTCTTTCCCTCAATGCGTTTGCCTGTGAGAATCATGTCGAGAGCGGATTGAATGCCTATCAGCCGGGGCAAACGTTGGGTGCCACCGGAGCCAGGAATCAAGCCTAGCTGGATTTCAGGAAGCGCGAGTTTCGCGCTTTGCTCAGCAACACGCCAATCACAAGCAAGTGCTAACTCTAGTCCGCCGCCGAGACACTGGCCTTTGATAGCAGCAACTGTAGGGATGTCCAAGTTCTCTAGTTTGTTGAGAATTCCTTGCATTTTTAGAGAACCGTCACGGGTTTCTTCAGCGCTTTTGAAGGCCTCAATCTCCTTGATATTTGCACCTACGATGAAGTCTTTTTTATCGCTGGTGATGATAAGGCCTTGCGCGCTTTTCTTTTCAATTAGATCGTCAAGAAGGTCATTGAGTTCCCGAAGCGGTTCCTCTCCCAGTGTGTTTACGGCTTTATCTGCGTGACCGAAGGTAAAGACCTGAATGTCGCCTTCAATCTTTTCTACTTTAAAATATCCAGTCATTTTGGTCTCCCTTACTTGGTTCGTTCGATCAGCATAGCTCCAGCCATGCCACCAGCTGCACAAATTCCAATCAGGCCGATGTTCTTGTCACGACGAATCAGCTCATTACTCAGTGTGGTGACCAAACGAGAACCTGTTGCTCCGAATGGGTGACCAATAGCAATAGCGCCGCCGTTAACATTCAGTTTGTCTTCAGGAACAGCTCCGAAAGCTTTACTATCGCCGAAGTATCTTTCGCAAAAATCAGCTGAGTCCATAGACTTCGTGCAACTCAGTACTTGCGCAGCAAAGGCCTCATGGATTTCGAAGAGGTCGATATCGTCGAAAGTCATGTTATTGCGCTTGAGAAGTAGCGGAATAGCAATCGCAGGGCCGATAAGAAGTTGCTCTGTAGGGTCAATCCCAACAAACGTGAAGTCAAGAATCTTGGATTTTGGAGATAGTCCCAAATCCTGTGCTCTCTTCTCGTCCATGATAAGCGATACTGATGCGCCATCGGTTAAAGGTGAAGAATTCGCTGCAGTCAACGAACCGTACTTCTTATCAAATACTGGCTTTAACTTAGCCATTTTTTCTGCTGAGGTGTCAGCGCGAATAATGTTATCCGCTTCCACGCAATCGAATGATGGCGATGCCCATACAGGAATCACTTCTTCATCAAAGCGGCCATCTTTTTGTGCAGCTGCGGCTTTCAGGTGAGAAGCAGCGGCGAACTTATCCTGATCTTCCCTCGAAATCTCGTTGATTTTGGCCATGATTTCTGCGCTTTCGCCCATGGTTAAGCCGGTCAAAGGCTCAGCCAGAGCGGGAGGCTTGGGTAACCAGTCCTTAGCGGAGAACTTTTTCGCTATGGCAAGCCTGTCCGCCCCTGTTTTTGCCTTATTAAGCTCTAATAGGAATTGCTGAGCCTTCTTTGAGTAGGCGATGGGAACATCACTTAGGCATTCGACACCACCTGCTAGTATCATCGCCGGATGGCCGAACTTAATCTCCTTAGCTGCATCGGCAATGCTATGCATGCTCGAAGTACAAGCTCGATTGAGAGTGTAGCCATGTATGTGGTCTGGCAAACCAAGATTGATGATCGCATCACGAGCGACATTGGCATTCTTAGTTTGGGGGATGACAACTCCTGCACTAACTTCGTCGATTTGCTCTGGGTCAATTCCTGTTTTTCGAAGGAGGCCCTCGACGACCCGGCTGAATAGCTCCAGAGTATCAGCTTTCTGAAATGCTCCAAACGACTTCACGAATGGAGTTCGGACACCATCAATAAACACCGGATTACCGTTTCCCTCGGGGAATGCTCCACGATACTTTTTCACTTCCATACCTAGCTCCCGAATAGTTACAACGTTTCTGCTCAAACGCTCGCATTTAGTTTCAAACTTGAATCCAAGTCAACATGGTTGGGTAGCTTGTTAGGATGAGCTTCACTGTTTTGATCACCCCAATCATGTCATAATATGGGTACGCGCATCCTATCATAGCTTCTCCATTCCATCGACATCTTTATGTCACTGCAAAGGGATCGAAAAGTGCCGATTTTCAAGGATATCTTAAAGACTGTGAAAGTAGGATTAGGGCTTTGTTATTTAGTCTCCATGGTTTTGGCTTGTTCGAAATCGGGGAATGGCAAAGACGCTCCGCAACTCGCACCGAGCTTTCCTAGTGATCTCCCGGTAGAGGATGATCTTGTAAAAAAACAAGGAGTCAAAACTCTAGATTTTACAACCCCTACCTTTGTGTTCGAAAGCTGTATCATTCAAGATCTATTCGCAGCGCCTTCTGCGGAGGAAGAGCTTGTCCTCGATGGCCAGCACGATGAATGGGAGAAAATTGCTATTGCCCGTCAGGAGGTGGAGTTATGGGAGAGTCCTGCCTCGATCAAGATTCAGAACTATAACGAGGGACTTGCCTTTGCTATGACCGGTGCCATGCAAAGCTCTTGGGCGATCGTCCTGCAGCCTTCTTACCTCGAAGATAATTTCATCAAACTCGGTCCTGCGACACGGGTGAGCCTGAGCGAGGACGGTGTTCGAGTTGATGGTGATCTTGTGCCAGGTAATCAGCTTGTAAGGGCAATGGGAGCAGAGGGGCAGTGGGAAGTTGTGCTGTCTCCGTGGCTTCTTGATCGAGTCCGATACTTCCCACTGTGGGAATTAAGCCTGGAGTTTGAGCGCCAGGGTGTGACACGAAAATTTCTGCCCTTTTTGTTTCAATCAAACTTTTCGGGAAGTCGACAGTTCATACTTCGTCGGTGTAAGGCGCAGGCTGGAGCTGCATCGATTGCATGGTACACCCAACGCAACATTGCGGAGGAAATCATGACCACAACAGAAAGCTTACTCATTAAGGCTCTGCGGGCAACAAATGCCATCAATAGGGCGATCGATATTGTATTGGTGGCGGGGCAACATGCAGCTGAAACTCTCGATGACTCAGAAAGCTTGACTATTAGGATACAGGATTTTCCAGGCGGCTCAGAATTTAATCAGCTTTTCCAAGACTCTCAGTGGTATCGGGAGGCCTTGAGGCAGTACTTTTTCCATTGGTTAAGGCAGCTGCCACTTAGCGACTTGGCCTATCCAAGAGTTTTGCAGGGGGCCCTTGAACAATCAGCGATGAGGTCTGCTTTTGGAGATCTTCAATCTCTGATTAATGTTGATCTGCAGAGCAAGGTGTGGGGTGAGCCAAGTGAGGAATCTCTGGCTTTGGCGTTGGGTCTTCGATTCAGTGACAAAGAAATCATTAGCGCGGTTTTTCAGTGCCTTAGTGAAAATGAGAAACTCCACCTCGATTGCATTTTGGCAAATCTGTTGCCCGAGCAGGATACAGATCAGTTTCTGGTCCGTTGGAAGGCCGGAGACGAAGGTCTTGCTCTGAATTTGAGCCTTTTGTCTGATCTAGATGGTGATGGTCTGCCTCAAATCGTGGAAGTGAATCTTAAAACCGATCCCAGTAATCCGGATACAGATGGTGACGGCTGGACCGACTTTACTGAGTTTATCGAGGGATTTGATCCACGGAATCCGGTCAGCTATCCAGAAGGGATTGTATTTGATGGCTCTTTTGGAGAATGGTTCGATCTCATCCCGGCACGGATTCTGGTTGATGATCGGGTGGGTACGACCACATGCCCTGGCATAGACCTAGCTTATTATTCCGGTTTG
This sequence comes from Pseudobacteriovorax antillogorgiicola, assembly GCF_900177345.1. NCBI lineage: Bacteria > Pseudomonadati > Bdellovibrionota > Oligoflexia > Oligoflexales > Pseudobacteriovoracaceae > Pseudobacteriovorax > Pseudobacteriovorax antillogorgiicola. The sequence goes on along the minus strand of NZ_FWZT01000001.1, from coordinate 366,869 downwards.
AAAGTGGATGGTAGCCTTTATGTGGGAGCAAGTTTGATAGATGAGCGTTCTGATACTGAATCGGTGGTGTGGCGAATTTCAGTGGACTTCGCTGAAACACAAAATTTCGGTATCGTCGTGGATAGTCGGCAGCGATCCTATCGATATGTCGACGGTCCCAGTGTGAATACCCCGTTCTCCCTCGGTTTTCGAGATTTTGAAATCAAAGTTCCGATCAATGCTGCGCTCAATGTAGAAGAGGTTAGCTTGCAGATATCCGTAGAGAAGTCGGGGCAGTTTTGCGATGATACCCCCTGGTTTAAGCCTAGCCAAGGATGACTACTAATTCCACTAAAGCTGGCCGCGGCTTTTGAGGCTTGAAACGATCTGTTCGATGAGCATCTGCTCGGTCTTGGTTAAATCGATAAATGTACCACCGATCCGATAGCGAGTATCGTCGAACCATCGACATTCTGATTTGCAGATAAGTCTTTTGGGTGCATAAATACCTAGAGGAGAGAGGGGAATGTTCAGCCAGTACTGATTGCCGGGAACGACCTTAATCTCTCCTGTAAATTCGAGTTTAAAGCCACCAATACTGATGTCCAAGAGTACTGCGCTATCACAAAAAAAAGGCAACAGCTTGAAGCGGCGCACTTCCACAAGAGCGTGTGAGATATATCGTTGAGCCCGGTTCTTGGCTATCTTTTGTATAGGCTTCGATTCTGAAGACACCGAATCCCCCTAGGGCGTAAATATTGGTCTATTTCTAAATTATAGGCCATCGGGGAATATGAAGTCCATGGGCCTTTGAAAAAAGCCAGCAACTGCTAAAAATATTGAGTGAGACCAAGCTCTAAGAAGTGGCTGTCATGATCCCACTCATCCATGAAGTCGATTGTGGTGTCTGTGCGGAGGCTCCAAATCTGCCCGGGGCCGTGGATCGCGATTTCAGATTGATAGCGTTCAGCTTCGATAATGTGATGAATGTTTGCAGAAACATTCTTGAAGGCGGCGATACCCAAAAGTGAAACTTTTTGAACGTCCCAGTCCATGTTCATTTCGTTTCGATAGACAACGCCACCCAAATCTACTTGGATAACGTGTAGCATCTGCTCGGGTTCAAGATCTGAGTTCGTAATAAGTTGCAATGAGTAGATCCCATTGTCCTGGTTCAGTGAAATCACTTGAGGAGGCAATCCTTGACCAGCAGTCGCTTTGGGGTCGGGGTTGTGGGGCCGAACGTTTCCTGAGATCTTTAGGCTCGTAATCGGGTCTATGATACGCTTATGGAACCAGCTCAAATATGGGTTAGCGATCGTACGATCAGGCTCAATAGAAACTTGATATGGATTTCGTGGAACGTTCTTAAGTACTTTCTTTTCAATCCCCCAAAGTACCTGAGCCTTCGGTGCAGAGTCGATTAAGTGGTAATTTTCGTGGCCTAAAGCAGCTGTAAGATGTTGATCCTCACTTGGTTTGATGCCTTTAACTACCAATCCGTAGCGAATGGGATCGTTAATTTTAGGGGCAGTAGGCTGTGATTTTTTGGTAGACTCCTTAAAGTCCCACTTAAAATTGAGCCCACCTTTGAAGGATTGAAAGAAATCAATCTTCTGAACTTCTCGTTCAGAAAAAGCTAGGAATAAATCATTGAGAGCTTGTTGTTGCCCAAAACTCATATTGCGATCGAGAAGCTCGAAGCTCCGAATCGTCTTTGGGTTTGCTGCCTGGCTAGCGTCGTAAGACTCTTGGGTCCGTCTCCAGTTCTCACCATCTAAGAACATGCTGCGAGTTGTATTATCAATCCAATGACTCCATGCAGAACGTTCCAATTTCGCCTTGGGGGCAGATTTGATGTGATCCAGAGGAAGCCACTTGTCGGCGAAACAATCTGAGGTCCAGCAAATGCTGAGTGCGGCAAATAGAATTACATTTATCCAAGCAGGCATGGTCGTTCGGCTCCAGCAACAGTCGGTCAGGTCGTCTAAACCGCTGCTGCAAGGCCTCGGCCAAGCATGATCTTTCTGATCTCTAGATAAAATATTGATATGACTGCCTTTGCCGATGGATTGCTCCAACGTTATTACCATCTGGAGTGTTTAGAAGTTGTTCGTTTGATAAAAAGGTGGGCAAGCTCTAATAATTGCCCTGACATGCTTGTTTTCGGAAGCTTTCCTATTTCTCTAAAGAACGATAGGGTGTAGAAGAATAAGTTTCTAATTCTATAGAGCTATTAACTAGCGACACAGCCAGAATTTAAACCAAAGAGAGTGTGATGAAGCCCGTAAAGTCCAGTGTCAACCTTCCAGAACTTGAGCAAACGATCCTAAACTTCTGGAATCAAAACGACATTTTTAAAAAATCCAATGATAACCGCAAAGGGGCCAAGGAGTTTAACTTCTATGATGGGCCGCCCTTTGCGAACGGTTTGCCTCATTACGGACACCTCCTGGCCAACACGATTAAAGACACGGTACCTCGTTATTGGAATATGCGGGGCTACGATGTTGACCGTCGCTTCGGCTGGGATACTCATGGCGTGCCTGTAGAATTCGAAGTTGAAAAGAACGAAGGGCTCAAGGGGCGTCAAGATATTATTGACATGGGTGTCGATAAGTTCAATGAGAAGTGCCGTGAGTCCGTACTTCATTATGCCGGAGAGTGGCAGAAAACCATCACCCGCTTGGGTCGATGGGTTGATTGGGATAGACAATATCGGACGATGGACCCATCTTTCATGGAGTCGGTCTGGTGGGTCTTCAAATCCCTATATGACAAGGGCATGGTTTATCAAAGCCATAAGGTTGTGCCTTACTCGCCACGTATCACAGCGGTTCTTTCAAATTTCGAGGCGAATCAGAACTACCAAGACGTCCAAGATCCAGCGATTACCGTTAAGTTTAAGCTTTCTGATGAGGATGTCTGCTTTCTTGCATGGACCACAACGCCCTGGACTTTAATTTCGAACTTGGCTCTGGCTGTCGGGCCAGAGATTGAATACGTGAAAGTTCGTGTGCGTGAAACCGATGAGCAGGTTTATCTTGCCAAAGCGCTTTTGGATAAGGTCTTTAAGAAGTCGAAGAAAGATAAAGAGCCAAAATATGAAGTCCTAGAAGAACTCAAAGGTCAGGATCTGATCGGAAAATCTTACGAGCCACTTTTCCCGTACTTCAAGGATCACAGCAATAGCTTCAAAGTCTTGGGGGCTGATTATGTCACGACAGAAGATGGTACCGGGATTGTTCATCTGGCACCAGCATATGGTGAGGATGACTTTGCTGCCTGTCGCCAAGCTGGCATCGAATTGATCGACCCTCTCGATGACGAGGGTTGTTTCAAGGATGAGATACCCGAATACAAGAGTTTATTTGTTAAGGATGCGGATAAGCAAATTATCAAGGACTTGAAAGATCAAGGCAAGCTCTTCAAGCAAGATACTATTGTCCACAGCTACCCCATGTGCGAACGAACCAATGGTCCTTTGATCTACAGAGCGATTCCCTCATGGTATGTGGCAGTGGAGCAAATCAAGGATCAGCTTGTCGAGAACAACAAGACTATCAACTGGGTGCCCGGACATTTAAAAGCTGGCCGCATGGGTAAGTGGCTGGAGAACGCCCGTGATTGGGCTATTAGTCGCAATCGTTTTTGGGGAACACCTTTGCCAATCTGGGTTTGTGATAAAGATGAGTCCCATATTGAGTGCTTAGGCGACATCAAATCTTTGGAAGAGAAAACTGGAACAAAGGTTGAGGACCTGCATAAACACTTCATCGATGATCTGACCTATAGCTGCCCCGATTGTGGTGGAACGATGAAGCGAATCAACGAAGTATTCGATTGCTGGTTTGAGTCTGGGTCCATGCCTTATGCTCAGTTACACTATCCCTTCGAGAACAAAGATCGATTTGAAGACAACTTTCCAGCTGATTTTATTGCTGAAGGCCTCGATCAAACACGAGGCTGGTTCTATACGCTTGCTGTGTTGAGTGCTGCACTATTTGAAAGGCCAGCTTTCAAAAATGTTGTTGTTAATGGTTTGGTTTTAGCTTCTGATGGCCGCAAAATGTCGAAGCGTTGGCGGAACTATACGCCACCGCTAGAGCTCATCGATGAGTTCGGTGCCGACAGTGTGCGCTTGTATATGCTTAATTCCGCGATTCTTCGCGGAGAAGATCTGAAGTTTACCAACGATGGCGTTAAGGAAACCACCCGAGCGGTAATTCTGCCACTGTGGAACTCGTTGAGTTTTATGACAACCTATGCGGATGCTGATGGTTGGCAGCCTTCAGCAGATTTGGTGAACCAAGCACCAAAGGTAAGTGGTGAGCTGGATCGCTGGTTGATTTCAAAACTTCAGACTTTGGTTGGTGCGGTGCATAAAGAGATGGAGCTCTATCGCCTTTACAACGTCGTACCAAATGTTCTGGAGTTCATCGAAGATCTAACTAATTGGTATATCAGGCAGAGTCGTCGTAAGTTTTGGGGCGGTCAAAAGACGATGAGTCAAGAGACCCGAGAAGCTTATGAAACTCTATTCTATGTTTTAGCAAACTTCGCCAAAGTATTCGCACCGTTTGCGCCGTTCACAGCAGATAAGTTATATCGTGTCCTAACAGAAGGGCTCGATGGTGTGGCCGAGTCTGTACACTTGTGTGACATGCCTGAATTTCAAGAGCAGCTTGTTGATCAAGGGCTTGAGCGAAAAATGGAGCTGGTGCGGAACGTTGCTGAACTTGGCCGTAGCCTTAGAGCGAAACACCAGATCAAAACGAGGCAGGTTCTTCCTGGAATGATGATCATCGCTCGATCTGATGAAGACATCCGTAAGGTCGAAGAAGCAGCTGATCTTATTAAAGGGGAACTCAATCTCAAGGAATTGACCTTCGCTACTGAAGAAGCAAAGTATGTGCGACTTTCCGTGAAGCCAAACCTGAGAACTTTAGGTCGCAAGTTAGGAAAGAGACTCAACGAGTTCAAAAAGCATTTAGAGTCGGTAAGTCAGGACCCCGATGCAGTTGCTGCCCTACTTGGTGAGGTGGAAGATAAGGGTCAGGTGAGTGTTCTTGGTGAAACCTTGAACCTTGAAGACTTTTTGATTGATCGAGGGCCAAAGGACGATCGCTTAATTGCGACCCATCGTGGGGTCACGGTTCTTCTCGATACTCAGCTTACCGATGAGTTGATTCGTGAGGGGCTCGCCCGTGAGGTTGTGAACCGGATTCAAAATCTTCGTAAAGATAGCGGCTTCCAAGTTACCGATCGAATTGCGATCCAATTCGCTGGCTCACAGATGCTTCAGGATGCAGTACGGGAAAATACTGACTATATTTCTACAGAGACTCAGGCAGACAGTCTAGACTTGGTAGGAGAGGCAGATGTGAAGCATCAGTTCATTGAAGGCTTCGAAATCGGTGATGAATCCTGTAGAATCGGAATTCAAACAGTTTGACAGATGGCCCCAGGAACTGAATCTCCTGGGGCCATTGTGAATTTCCAGGATTTTCTTTTATGCCGCCGTTTCTCTTACTTGTCATACTCGCGAGCGCCAATTTCTCTTGTTACTCTCTTCGTCAGGCTTATCATTTCAATAACCTTTTCAATTCAAGACAAAAAGTTTCAGCGGTCTTAGGTGATGACAATACTCGGCCCAAGGTAAAAGAGAAGCTTAGCTATGTCACAGAGGTGATTCAATTCGCCGATAGTCAAGGGCTCAACACGGAGGGAGCCTACGAATACTATATCCACAGTAAGTCTGGCAGTGTTTCCTATCTCGTCCAAGCTGCCGAGCAGGATCGGCTTAAATTCAAAAAGTGGTGGTTTCCGATCGTAGGGTCGGTGCCATATCTGGGCTTTTTTGACAGTGTTGAGCGGGATCAGGAGTTTCAACGCCTATCCGCAAGCTACGATGTCGCTAAAGGCAATGTAGGAGCATTTTCAAGCCTGGGATGGTTTGAGGATCCTATTTATACTTCAATGATTCGTCGTTCGGATCTAGACATCGCCCACCTTTTTTTCCATGAGTTAGTCCATCGGACCTTTTGGTCCGCCGGATCAGTACGTTTCAATGAGAATCTAGCTGAGTTTGGAGCAGAGGTTCTGATGGTAGCCTATCTTGAAACGACCGGTGAAGCGACCTCTTCGGAAACATACTTTGCCAGACGTCGTGATAAGGCTAAGTTTAAGGAATGGTTGGGCCAATTACGACAAGAGCTTGAAGAGATGTATCAAAGAGAAGGCCTTTCTAGGCAAGAAAAGATCGATCAGAAATGGGTAATAATCGATCGTTATCGAACAAGAGAGCTTCCCCAATTTGAAACGAACAGGTATGACTATGTGCGGCGCAAGGCATGGAACAATGCGTCCATCCTGGGAGCATCTCTTTATACTCCCGATACACAGCGCTTCTATCAGTCTTATGACTGTGTCGGGCGGCCGTCGCTAGGTAAGTTTCTGAGTGCCTTGAAAGATGCTGAGGGGCAATTTGAAGATAATTTCAAAGCCCTCGATAGTTTGTGTGAAACGACGGAACTTCGGAGGTAGTGTGCACGAAGAGCTAACGGCTGAAAGCCTTACCCAGTATATGGATTCAAAGAATTTTGAGGAAATTCGGTCTGCATTCAAGTCGATGGAAATTGCAGATATCTCAGAGATTCTTCAAGATCTTGATCTATCCTATACTATCGCGTTCTTTCGTATGATTCCAAAGGATCGCCGATCAGAAGTGTTCTCATATCTACCGTTCGAGCGGCAGAGAGAGATGCTAGAAAAGCTTCCCCAGATCGTTGCAGTCAATGTCCTCAACGAGATGGAGCCTGTCGATCGAACTCAGCTTCTCGAAGAACTGCCCGAAGATGTGCGGGTTAAGAAGATTGCAATGCTCGACCCCGAAGAACGGAATATGGCATGGCAATTATTAAGCTACCCCGAAGATTCCATCGGGCGTTTGATGAGTCCTGAGTTCCTTGCTATCGCTGCAAAGATGACAGTTCGCGAAGCATTGGCAGACATTCGATGGAATGCAGAAAAAATTAGAGAAAGCCTACTCAATCATATTTTTGTAATCGATGAGAAGGGGCGTCTTCAAGGTCATTTAAACCTTGCGTCTCTCGTTGTAGCTGATCCTGGATCAAAGAAAGTTTCCGAACTTGTTGACCCGACCCCCTATTCAATTTCAGTCTATGAGGACGAAGGGGTGGCTGTTGATTATTTTAGAAAATACGATCGGCCCTACATTCCAGTAGTTGATAATGATGGGGTATTGGTTGGTATCGTCGAAGCAGATGATATCTTCGACGTTGCCGAAGAAGAGGCGACAGAAGATATTCAAGCCTTTGGTGGCCAGGCCTCACTCGAAGATAGTTACCTTCACACTCCGATGACTACTTTGTTTAAAAAGAGAGGCGGTTGGTTGGCAACTATCTTTCTCATGATGATGTTCACAGCCAATGTCCTACAAGCCTATGAGGATTCGTTTGCTCTTAAGTTTATCATTATCTTTTTACCACTCATCATTTCAAGTGGCGGTAACTCAGGCTCCCAAGCTGCATCCCTAATTATCAGGGGACTTGCTGTCAAGGATATCAATTTGAGCGATTGGGCCAAAGTCTTGAGACGGGAAATTGTTATGGGGCTTGGCCTGGGCATCGTTCTAGGCGCTCTAGGTTACTGGCGAGTGGTTTGGATTGGGGATCACGGTCTGGGAGCAGGAATTGCAATCGGGTTTTCCCTTGTAGCTGTGGTCACATTTGGTGCTGTAGCTGGCTCGATGCTGCCTTTTATTCTTAAAGGCATGAAACTTGATCCTGCTGTCTCATCATCGCCTGTGATTGCATCCCTCGTGGATATTTTTGGGATCTTCATTTTATTTAACATAGCGATAATTATATCGAAATATATGGGTTTTTGATTCGTGTGGATAGACGACCAAGTTATTCGGCATTGTGATAAGCCGCTGCATATTGAAACTTTTATTCCAAGTGGGCAATCAGTTGTTCTCGGCCGTAGCAACAAAGCTGAGCTAGAGGTTCATGAAGATCGATGTGCAGAAGATAATATTCCAGTTCTGAAACGTTATGGTGGCGGTGGAACGGTACTTCTTCATCCTGGTTGTGTAGTAGCCTCAGTAGGTTGCTGGGTTGAGAGTCCGTATAATAACGATCTCTATTTCAAGCTCTTAAATCAGTCTTTGATTGACTGCTTTATTGAGCACTTCAAGGGCTATGAATTCTTGCAACGAGGCTTCAGTGATATTGTCTATGAAGATCGCAAGTTCGTTGGTACATCTTTATTCCGTAGCCGGCAGTACCTTTTGTATCAAGCATCCATTTTGGTGGACCTAAATATTGAAACGATCAATCGTTATCTGCAGCATCCTAGTAAAGAGCCAGACTACCGGAAAGGCCGCCATCATCGGGATTTTCTGGTAGGATTACAGGAATTAGACAGTCGCTTTAGCGCTGAAGTATGTCATCGAATTCTAGAGGGTGAATTGGAATCTTATGTCAAAAGTCATCTAGGTGCAGAGCTGACAAGTCCTTTGGAGAGTCATATTCCTCACCTTCTCAAGCGTGCTAATATTTAAAGAGACCGATATGATTGTCGCCGTGTGGAGTCGTCATGAGAATTTGTCTCTTACTAGCAGGCCTTTGGGGGTTCGAAGGATATGGCCAGGAAGCTTGCTATGGATCTAAAAGCGCCAAGACAGGGATGATCTATTTCCATGGTATCGACAATCCCAGTCCAGACGCCATGGAGCGAGAGAATCGTCGGCACTTAGAAAAAGTGGCTCTTAAAGAAAATCTCCGAATATTTGTCCCTCGTGGAACTCTAGAATGTAGGCCAGGCAAAGTGTGTTGGGCCCACTATACCATAAACCGTGCTAGGCAAGTATTCCAGCGGGTGAAAGCTCAAAGCCAGAATTGCCTCGGTCAAGCAACCCTCAAGATTGCTATGGGCTTCTCAAATGGTGGCTACTTGGTTAATAGGTTGTTCGTATCGTGTGCTTTCAACAAAGAGCAGGTTGTTATTGTAGCGGGAGCTCGTGGACACAGCAGTTCGGTGCCAGACCAGGCTAAAGAGTGTGGCTCTCTTATGATTCATATTGGTAAGCGAGACCAAATGTACGCAAGAGCGCAGCGGTATCATGAGGATCTTAAGAAAAGAAACTTTCCAGTCTTTTTCTCACCGTTTGATGGTGCCCACGAACTTCGATATAAACCGCTGAAAGAACTAATCTCTCAAGCAAAGTCTTTATAATAGAAGGTCACTCCAGCGATCTTCTTTAAATCCAACAGTCCCAAAGTCCTTCCCGATCAGAAAGGGGCGCTTGATAAGCTTGCCATGCTCAGAGAGTAACTCTATAGCTTCAGTAGAGGACATATTTGGTAACTGCTCTTTGAGCCCCATCTCGCGATAGACTTGGCCTGAGGTGTTGAAGAGCTTTTTAATATCGCCATCCAGATAGCTAAGCATCTTCTTTATTTCCGCTTTGCTAGGTGGCTGATCCACGATTGGGATCGCTTTGTATTCAAGGTCGCTACTATCAAGAAACTTAATTGCTTTTTTACAAGTGCTACAATTTTTGTATTCATAAATCTTGAGCATCAAGAAGGTCCTCCATGGATCGCGTCTGCCTGATTATCATAAAGAAAGTGGTGGTGATAACGGCGAATGCTGCCAACAATAGGCCCACCAAAAATGAGTAAACAAAATGAGCAAGTATGTAGGTCCAACTAAGCGGTGGCCAAGGGCTGCTCATAGCCCAAATGGATCGAGGAATACCGAGGGCTAAGTCCAAATTTACAATATAGTGCTTTAGCATCGCAAAGAATATCATCAATGCTACTAGGAACAATAAAGCGCTACTTAGCTGGAAGAAGATACTCCATTTGATGCCGGGAATCGGTGGCGCATAGCGAAGGGTTAGTGAATTTACGATAGCTTTCCAAGGGCCTTGCCCTTCCACGACCAGTAGGTAGGGGATTGCGCAGCAGAGTGCCATGGCAGTCAGAAATAGCAATTGCCCAAAGATGCTGAATACCGTCATCGTCAGCACGGTGAGCATCACCGTGAGAACGCATAGTATCAACGTCGCCAGAATTCCTCGGGGCACTAAGGTCTTCAATGAATGCTGCCATAAGATGGTATCTTTTACTTTGTTCCCAAGAAAGTGGTCGGAGCAGAGCTTGACGAAAGTGAAAAACACGAGTAGCAAAAAACAGGTGATGCCGAACCAAGATATGCCGTAATGGCTAGCATACTCGCTCAGTGGAATCAAATGATCGGTGAAAGTTCGATTGACTCCTGCTTGGTTCAAGTTATAGAAAACCTCAGACTTTTTTTCCGCTATTACAGCGAGATAGACCTCGAACACCGTTAAAGGTATTGCCATTCCGACCAGGCTAAGATAGACCAGTCTAGTTCTGAGTTGCGCTATAATATCGAACCCCATTTTCCAAGGGGAGAATCGATAGCTAGTGGAGTAATCACGGTCATTTTTTTCCATAAACACACTCATTCGGATACGTAGGATGAATCATACCGTCGAAAGTCAATCCTTAGTCATAACTGAGATCTATAGAAGCGTTCAAGGAGAGTCTTCGTACGCAGGCTTGCCGTGCACGTTCGTGAGACTTACAGGCTGCCCTCTTCGTTGCCGGTGGTGTGACACGGTTTATGGTTTCGAGGGCGGCCAAGAGCGAAGCATTGGCGAGCTTGTTGATGACATCAAAGCCTTAGGGGTGCCTTTGGTGGAGATTACTGGCGGGGAACCTCTTGCTCAGAAAAACACAGTGGGTTTGATGAAGGCGCTGATTGAGGCCGGCTTTCAGGTTATATGCGAAACTGGTGGCAGTGAGCCCGTAGAGGGGGTTCCTCCAGAAGTGACACTTATCATGGACTTAAAATGTCCTGGCAGTGGTATGGCGGATCGTAACCTCTGGGAGAATTTAAACCACCTCAAACCGAGCGACGAGATCAAGTTTGTCATTGCCAATCGGGATGACTTTGATTGGGCCTGTCATGTCATTTCGAGACATGATCTCACATCTCGATTTCATTGTCTGATGTCTGTTGCTTTTGGGCTCCTAGCGCCAGCAGAGTTGGTGGATTGGATTCTCGATGCTGATATCAACGTACGTCTTAATTTGCAGCAGCATAAATATATCTGGAGCCCTAAAAAGAAGGGGGTTTGATGAAAAACGAATCATGGCTGGCTAAGCTAGACCAAACTGAATGTCCTGATAGTACATACACAAAAGCAAAGCCGCCGTTAGTGTTCTCCTCCGCTGAAGGCTCGCAGATTTGGGATGTCGAAGGTCAGGCTTACATCGATCTGTGCGCAGGTTTTGGCGTGATGGCCTTAGGGCACAACTCACCAGAGATCCAAGAGCTCTTTCGCGCCCAGCTTGAGTCCCCACGAGCACCAATGGTGCATGGTATGGGCGATGTGTATCCGTCTGAAGCTAAGATAATGTTTATTCAAGAGCTTCTGGCTTTGATGCCTGTTCACTTAAAGCGGGCAGCTCTTTCTCTAACAGGATCGCAAGCTGTTGAAATAGCGTTAAAAACATGCCTTTTATACAAGCCCCAAGGCGACTTCATATGCTTTCAGGGTAGCTACCATGGGCTGGACCTAGGGGTCTTGCCTTTGACTTCGCGCCGAGACTTCAAAGATCCGTTCGGATCTTGGTTGCCCCAAGGCCGAGTGGTCGAGCTACCGTATCATTGTGAGCGTCATGAGATCGAGAAAGCAATCGCAGGTATGCCACATGGCCTCGCTGGGATTTTTGTCGAGCCCATCCAAGGTCGTGCCGGTATTCGACCTAGCGATCCTAGTTGGCTGCCTATGTTAAGGGACGTTTGCGATCAAGAGGATGGTCTTCTGGTATTTGATGAGGTGTTCACAGGTATGGGGCGGATTGGGACCTTAACCAGTTCGTTTGAAGTCCATGCCGACCTGATATGCCTTGGCAAGGCTCTCGGGGGCGGTTTTCCTTTGTCAGCCTGTATCGGTACTGAGGAAGCATTTCAGCGCTGGCCACAAAGCAGTGGAGAAGCCATCCATACAGGAACATTTTTTGGCCACCCTCTTTCTTGCAGGATGGGAGTGTCGGTATTGCGCCGTATGAGTGAAGATCGCCTTTGGGAGCGCTCTAAGAGTCTTGGTAAAGAAGCGGTTGACTATCTTTCAAGTCAGTTAGCTAACCAAGAAGCAGTTAAAGCGGTTCGCGGGACTGGCTTGATGTTAGGTATTGAGTTCGAGAAAGCGGGCGAGGGCGCTGCATTGATGAACGAACTGAGAGCTAAAGGCGTGATTGCCTTGGCGAGTGGGGAGCATGGAGAGAGTCTATCTATGACGCCAGCTCTAACCATAAAAAAAGACCTCCTTTGGGAGGCCTTCGATCGAATTATAGCTCATATACAAGACCGTTAAAGCCTACTTTAAGGCTTCTAGGTTCTTCTCGATTACATCCAGCTGAGCAGCAAGATTGTCCTTTTGGGATGTGGTCTGCTGGATCACATCCTCTGGCGCACGTTTTACAAAGTTCTCATTGCCTAGCTTTTTCTCAAGACCAGTAAGAACTTTCGTGAGGCGCTTGGCTTCTGTTTCAAGCCTAGCGATTTCCTTGCTGACATCTAAGAGACCTTCTACGGGAACGAACAGCTCATAGCCGGGGCCAGCCTGTGTCAGGGATTGCTGGGGTTTCTTCAAGTTTGCTTCGGTTACGACTTTCGAGACGTTTGCTAGGCGGCAGATCCAAGGGCTGCCCCGCTCGATAACGTCCTTCAAGTCAGGGTCTTGGGTGCTGATATATAGCTCAAGAGTTTCCTTCGGAGATATTTCAGACTGTTGTCGTGCTGAACGAACCTTTGTAATGATGTCCTGCACCTTGGCCCAGTTGTCAGCGTCAGTCGGATTCTTCTCAGCTTCGAAACTAGGGAAATTCGCCACGACGATACTTTCAGGGCGATCCCAATCGGGGTGCTGTGGAAGCTTTTGCCAAAGCTCTTCTGTAACAAAAGGCATTACCGGATGAGCTAATCGCAAACAGCCATCCAAGGCATAAACAAGAACCGAAATTACTCGGTCTTTGGCGTCTTGATCGTCACCAGTCATTGCTTCCTTGGCGCATTCAAGGCCCCAGTCACAGAAAGAGCCCCAAATGTAGTGATATACGTGCTCGACGGCATCGTTTACCCGATAGCTCTCTAAGCAACGGTTGACCTCATTAGCGGTATCTTTTAGGGCAGAAATCAACCAGGTGTCGGGTAGGGTGAGCTCCAGTTCATTTAGGGGCTTGATGGGCCGCGACTCATCAACATTTTGTAGTAGAAACCGTGCAGCATTCCAGATTTTATTGATGAATCTGGCGCCATTTTCGAAATCTGAGACATCCATCCGCACCCTGCCCCCAAGAGGTGCCAGGCTGATGGCTGTGTACCGCACTGCGTCAGCACCGTGCTTCTCGATGACCTCTAGAGGATCGATCCCATTGCCTAAGGTCTTACTAAACTTACGACCCTTTTTGTCGCATACGGTTGCATTGAAATAGATCGACTTAAATGGCAGTCTCTGTTTGAATTTGAGATTGACCATCACCATTCTAGCGACCCAGAGAAAGATAATTTCAGGTGCTGTGACGAGCACATCAGTCGGATTGAAATACTCTAAATCTTCGTTTTGCTCATCGTCGCTTGGCCAACCAAAGGGGCTTAGGGGCCAGAGCCAGCTACTGAACCATGTATCGAGGACGTCTTCATCCTGACGAATGTTCTTCGACTCGCAGTGATCGCAGTTTGTTGGATCTTCGATGCCGGTCGATACACCTTCACAGTCATTACAATACCAAATGGGAATCCGGTGACCCCACCAAAGCTGGCGTGAGATGCACCAGTCTTGAATATTGTCTAGCCAGTGCAAGTAGGTTTTTTTCAAGGAGTCCGGGTAAAAGCGAAGCTCTCCGCTCCGGGCGACATCTGCTGCTGGTTTTGCCAGTTCCTGCATCCGAACATACCACTGTAGCGATAGCTTTGGTTCGATAACAGTTTTGCTTCTTTCCGAATGAGGCACTGCATGTTTGTAAGGTTTTTCTTCATCGAATAAATCGAGATCTTTCAGGCCTTTTATGACCTGTTTACGAGCTACGAAGCGGTCTACACCCACAAATGAATCTGGGCAGTTATCTGCCATAGTTCCATCGTCATTCATGACCGAAATAAATGGCAAATTGTGGCGCTTGCCAATTTCAAAGTCATTGGGGTCGTGAGCAGGTGTGATCTTGACCGCACCAGTACCGAACTCACTCTTCACATAGTCATCACCAACAACGGGAATCAAGCGATTGGTAAACGGTAGCCGAACCTGCTTGCCAATGAGGTGCTTAAAGCGCTCATCATCTGGATTTACAGCGACAGCAGTATCACCCAGCATCGTTTCAGGGCGAGTGGTGGCGATGGGTATAAACTCTTTAGTGCCTTCGATAGGATAGCGAAAATACCATAGGTGGCCATTGACTTCTTTGCTTTCCACCTCATCATCGGAGATCGCCGTTTTCAAAACGGTATCCCAGTTGACGAGGCGCTCACCACGATAGATCAAACCTTCTTGATAAAGCTCGACAAACACATGTCTCACTGCTTCTGATAACTGTGGGTCCATGGTGTAGGCTAGGCGGCTCCAGTCACAGGAGAAGCCCATACTCTTGAACTGGTCGAGGATAATTCCGCCATACTTTTCTTTCCAGGCGTGTAGCCGCTCAACAAAACGTTCCCGCCCCAAGTCGTTCTTGGTCTTTCCCTCTTTTTCGAGGTCCTTCTCGACCATCATCTGGGTGGCTATGCCAGCATGATCAGTACCTGGTAACCAGCAAGCGTTGAGGCCTTTCATGCGGTTCCAGCGAGTGAGAAGGTCTTGAATGGTGTATCCTAGGCCGTGGCCCATGTGGAGCTGCGACGTCACATTTGGCGGAGGCATTAAGATGGTGAATGGCTTTTTGTCTGAATCCACTTTAGCAGAGAACAGCCCCTTGTCCTGCCAGGTCTTGTACCACTTATCTTCGTATTGCTTGGGATTGTAAGTTGCCTCTAGTTCGATCATCGCTGGGAATCCTGTGTGTCAAATAAAACTAGCTGTAGAGGAGAGAATATAGGGCGTCCTGATCTATACGTCGATGGCTTTTTTAGTGGAAAAAGCAAAAATGGCCCGATATCGAGCCATTTTGAGAGCTTGTCTGATTTGATGATGGTTCTTAGTGGGCTCGAAGGCTTGGAGCATTCGAGTCGAGCCATAGTGCAGCAGTCTTTTCGAAGGCCTCGTTGCTGTACATGTCTTCGGCCTCTTCAAGCAATGCGTCAACATCGCAGGAATTGCCTTCGCAGCCGTACACAAGTTGAATGCGGTCAATGTCTCCCCGAGATAAGCGTCGCGATGTAAGACCTTCGCCTATGAATAGAGAAGGGTTCATGATCGAGAGCGAATCGACTTCGGCATCCACATGAGCTAGGCCGAGAAAGTGTCCAAGCTCGTGAAGGGCTAAGGATTGCATATCGACAACTTCTTTTGTGTCAGTAGCGAAGTTCGTAAGGCTGTTACCGATGATGTAGTGCTCCTCATTAAAGCGAATATCTGCTTTTGTGATCAAACTGTAGTCTGGGCCATTATTCCAGATTGTTGTGGCAAGAACGTAGTTTGGTTTCTTAGTTTTTACCCAATTGGCATCTAGGTACTGACCGTTCACCTCGTCTGTCAACGAGCTGTAGAGGTCCACAAAGGTATCGCCATTCGTCTGCTCATGAGTACCGAGGTATTCAAAAAGGTTCTTTCCTACGGCCCATTCCCAGGTTTTAATTGCTGCCAGAAAATGGACTTTTTGTTCTTGATTCATGTCCTTGCCGAATTGGAATCGAATCGGAAGCTCTTTCCAGCCGGAGGGTGCATGGATCCCATAAAGGGTTGAGTCAGGATTCTCCATCTCTGGGTTTGCTGCCTTGACTTGCTCGGAGGGGGAAAAGTCTTCTTTCACCGAGACTTGGTAGAGTTGGCTACCGCAAGCGACGAAGTTGCCGAAGGTTACGATGATACCTGCGACCCCTGCAGCATATCTCATCATAACACCCTGAAAATATTTGGATCCCATGACTACCTCACACGAATAGATTGGCTTAGAGTCTTATCGACTGGCCCCAGCAGCCACTTGACGTTCTGAGAAATGAAAAAATATAGCTAGGTATTTCGGTAGGTTGATCGTTGAAGAGACCAAAAAAAACCCTCAGTAAGAATTCTGAGGGCTCAAGTTTAGGGTTCAATCGTCATTAGTATATTAATGGGCCATGTTGAGGCCTTTGTCAGTCAATGTCTGCGCGACTTTCTTGGGATCAAGGTAGCGTATGATTTGACCGGAGTAGATCAGATTTGGATTTGGGATTTCGTTACGGTTAAGGAGCCACATAGGCTTCCAGTAATCGCGGCGACCAAAGAGTCGTTCGGCAATCACTTCGAGTGAGTCCCCGTCCTGGACCATGATAACCTCTTGCTCGACGGCTTCGTATGCTGATTTAAAGTCTCTTGCTCGATCGTTGACTCGGTACCGAATCACATCTCCAGGATAGATCAAGCTCGGTTGGTTGATGGCGTTGTCGCTCGCTAGCTGAGGCCAGCGCGAGCTCGTCCCATATACCTTTGAGGCGATCGCTCCTAATGTATCCCCGGGTTGAACGACGTATTCTGCAACTTCACCATCGATGACTGGTAGCTGTTTTGGTTCTGGTATAGATGTATCCATAGGTGCGGGTTCTGAAGCTGCCATCGAATTGTCCATCATTGTCGGGTCAGAAACCGTCTCCATTCCTGTCATCGGGTCTGCCAAAGCATCTGTTGGTTGGCTATCTGGAGCTGCCAGCTTATCCAGCTCAGATGCTAAAGACTCCGAGCTTTCCTCTACTAGCTCTGTTTCCTCAGATGCTTCGTCGGAGCTTATTTCTGATGATCCTATGGCCGGTTCTTCCACAAGCTCTTCTTCGACCATTTCTTCTTGGTCGTATTCTTCCATTGCGATGTCTTCCATTTCCTCATCGCTACTCGAAGCGCAAGAAGAGGTGAGTCCAACGGCAAACGCAAATATTGTGGCCATAACCGGCTTAAAAGATCGAATCACGGTAAATCTCCCTAAACAAGTCTTAGTGATTGAGTAAATTGAATGGTCTTAAAGTCGGTCCTTGGGGGGAGTTCTTTAGGGTTGTAATCATTAGTTGCTAACATTACTTGCATTTTCTTTGGCGTCAGATTCTTGGCGTTCCATGTCCTCTTTGGATTTAAGTTCTTTTTCGATCAGAAGCTTAAAAAGGGACCGTCCATTTTCTGGATGAAAATAGTTAGGTATTTTTGTGTCGTTAGTCCTGTTTGTTTTGACTACAAGCTCAGACTTGATCTTCGAACCTGAAGGTGTGAATAGGATAAAAGATTCGGCGCCCAGAAGTTTAATTGGGAAAAATGCAAGCCCACAAGCGATACCTAGTCGTTTCATTGATACCTCCCCATTTTAGAGAAGGTTCGGCTAATACAAGCAGTTTCTAAGGAAGCAAGTTTTGCTCAATCAATTGAGCCATACGGCTGTAAGATGGCCGTGGATCGACCCCCTCAGGGAGTAGAAGTCTTGGGCTAGTGATGTTGATCTCAGAAATAACTCCCCCAATGATATCGTAGCCAACCATTTGAATTCCCATTTCAGCGAGTCTTCCAGAGACTTCAGTAACCATAGCCAGTTCGCTCTCAGTTGGAGTGTAGGGCTCCAGCGTGGCTCCAGTTCGAGTATTGGCCAGGTATTCTCCCTTAGCAGGAACCTTAAGGCACCACGAGATTGGTTCGCCGCAGCAGGTGAAAGCTCGAACTTCGCCTTCGAATATAGCCTTATTAAAAGGCTGCACCAGACGCATGTGCTCCCCTTCCTGTGTTTCATCGGAAACCAGGTTTCTAGCCTTTTCCAAACCAATTTTGTTGATATTGAGACGAACGACCCCCCGGCCGCCATAAAGATCCAATGGCTTTAATATACCATCTGATTCGGCATGATTTTGGATGAAGTCCACAATCTCCTGGGACTGTGAACTAACAATGCCATCATGGCAATATCTTGGAAACTCAAAAATAATTAGTTTTTCATTGAGGCTGCGAAGCCTTTCGGGGTCATTGAAAACGCGAGCGCTCTTTGCTGCCTCAGAAAGTAGCCATGTACAGGCGATGTAGTCCATGTTGAAGGGGGGGTCTTTCCGCATGTGAATGGCATCGCAATCCTTTAGAAACAAACGGCTTTCGCCACCCAGCTCCGGTGTTTCCTGGTGAGATGGTAGAAGTTCTATGGCGTTACAAACGGGTTGTGATTGACCCTTTGTATGCAGCATGCTCATGGCCTTTGGGTTGGTCATAAAGCACTGGTGCCCTTCGCTCAATAGGGCTTGGGCAAGCCTTAAGGATGAGTCAAGTTTCAGGTTTAGATTTTCTACTAGATCCATTACAAAGAGGTGTTTGTGTTGTGCCATCGGTGAATCCTGTCGTAAATCGAGTCGGCCTTACGGGGTCAGAGTGTAGATGGATTCCCGCGGCTATGCAACAACTGTGAAACTCCAGGAAGGTGCGAGCATGGATCTTAGAAAACTTGATCAATTAGAATTAGATGGCAAGAAGGTTTTAGTCAGACTCGACCTGAACGTCCCTCTGAAAAACGGCCAAATTACCGACGACACCAGAATTCAAGCTGCGCTTCCGACTTTGAAGTACATCACAGAGCGCACAAACAAAATTGCAATCATGTCTCATTTAGGGCGACCGAAGGGGCAGGTTGTTGAAGGCATGAGCCTGGAAACAGTGGGTTTGAGACTAGCGGAACTACTCGATAGAGACGTCGTTTTTGTCCGCGATTATACGACCGAGCCTCTCGAACAGGTTTTAAATCAATTGGATCGCAATCAGATTATTCTTTTAGAAAATCTGCGTTTCCATGAGGGCGAAACTAAAAACGATCGAGATTTTTCACAATCTTTGGTCCAGGGTTTTGATTACTACGTGAATGACGCGTTTGGTACCTTGCACCGGGCTCATGCCAGCGTTGTCGGCGTTCCGGAGCTATTGCCAGCTGAGAAAAGGGCTGCAGGCTTTCTGGTGCAAAAAGAAACTCGCGTTTTGTCTGAGGTTCAAAAGAATCCCCGCGCACCTTTTGTAGCGATTGTCGGCGGTGCGAAGGTGTCGGACAAGATTGGTGTTACCCTAAATCTCCTGAACAACTGCAATCAGCTCCTAATCGGCGGAGCGATGGCCTACACCTTTTTGAAGTACAAAGGCCACTCTGTGGGTACATCCAAGGTCGAAGAAGACAAGCTGGAACTGGTTGAATCTATTTACCGCAATGCCGAGTCTCGGCGGGTGGAAATCCTTCTGCCGATCGATCATCGAGCTGCGCCTGCTTTCGACGAATCGAGCCCTGCTCAGATAATCGATGGTGCTGACATTCCAGAAGGTTTGATGGGCCTTGATATCGGCCCAAAAACAGCAGCTCTGTACAAAAGTAAAATTCAACAAGCCGCAACTGTTCTTTGGAATGGGCCTATGGGAGTATTCGAATGGGAGGCTTACTCCCAGGGAACTATGGCGGTTGCGGAAGCCTGTGCTGAGACCAAGGCGTACACTGTCATTGGTGGTGGGGATTCTGTGGCGGCAATTAATAAGGCGGGCGTTGCGGATAAGGTGGATCACGTGTCTACCGGTGGTGGTGCATCTTTAGAGTTTCTTGAAGGTAAGGTGCTTCCTGGTGTTAAGGTTCTTTCTGTTTAATGAAGAGGTAAACAAATGGCTCGTAAACCACTCATGGCTGGCAACTGGAAAATGAATAAGCTTCCCTCGGAGGCAGCTGACTTTTTCCCTGAGTTTCTGGAACTCTCAAAATGGCAGAAAGAGCAAGTGGATGTCGTATTTGCGGTGCCTGCGACTCATCTTGACCGTTTGCTCGATATCGGCGAGGAGTCTGGAATTTCCTTCGCCCCACAAAATGTCCACTGGGAAAGCGCAGGGGCTTTTACTGGTGAAATATCGATTCCAATGATTCAAGACCTAGGGCTCAACTATGCCCTTGTGGGCCATAGTGAGCGCCGTCAGTACTTCGCAGAAACTGATGAAACTGTTGCTAACAAGGTCGGAACGCTTTTGTCAGCGAAAATGACGCCAATCATCTGTGTTGGCGAAACCCAGGTGGAACGTGAGTCCGACAAGACGGTCGAAGTCATTACCCGACAAATCAAGTCCTTTGCTAGCAAACTCACAGGTGGAGATTTTGTTGTGGCTTATGAGCCGGTATGGGCGATTGGGACAGGGCTAACAGCGAGCCAAGAGCAAGCGCAAGATGTTCACGCGCTTATTCGCCGCTTACTCAAAGAGGAGATCGGGGAGCAAGCAGACACCGTCCGTATCCTTTATGGCGGCAGCGCAAAGCCGGCCAACATCTCAGGTCTGCTAGCTCAAGATGATATCGATGGTGCTTTGGTTGGTGGAGCTTCGCTTAAACCAGCAGACTTCGCAGCTATGGTTCAGGCGGCAATGAAGTAATTCTCTGTTTTTATTAAGATCATTAAAGATTTGCTGCGCCAATCTTCTATTGTGTGTATAAGGCCTTCCTATTTGAATATCAGATAAAGGGAAGGCCTTTATGTCAGATAATTGGGTCCACATTGTTGGTGGTGGCTTGGCTGGTTCCGAAGCTGCCTGGCAAGCTCTCAGGCAGGGGTGTAAAGTACGGCTTTATGAAATGAGGCCAAAAAAGCTCACGCCGGCCCATAAGACAGGGCTTTTAGCAGAGCTCGTCTGCTCAAACTCACTCAAATCACTTAATGAGGGGTCAGCCCCAGGCTTGCTCAAGCGCGAGATGGAACTATTGGACTCCCTCGTGGTGAAGGCTGCGAAAGAGGCCCGGGTTCCTGCCGGTCAAGCCTTAGCAGTGGATCGCGAGCAGTTTTCTGGGATTATTTCCAAGACTCTTCAAAATAACCCAAATTTTGAGTTAGTCGAAGATGAAGTTAGCTCCTTGCCCACTGAAGACGAGCTTCTCAAATCTGGTGACTGCTGGATTGTTTCTTCTGGTCCTTTGACCAGTAATGATCTTTCAAAAGAGCTTTTGAAGCTATGTGGTGAAGAAGACGAACTTCATTTTTATGACGCTATCGCTCCCGTGATAGAGGGGGATAGTATCAACCGGTCTGTTGTATATAGTGCAAGTCGTTGGCAAGAAGGTGAGGGGGATTACCTCAATATACCACTCAACAAAGACCAATATAACGCCTTCGTTGACGAAGTGATCGCTGCGGAAAAAATGCCTCTTCATGACTTCGAAGATGTGAAATATTTTGAATCCTGCTTGCCCATTGAAGTCATGATCGAACGAGGGCGTGATACCCTACGGTTTGGGCCAATGAAGCCATCAGGGCTAAACGACCCGGCGACTGGGCGGTGGGCATACGCCAATATTCAACTTCGCATGGAAGATCGTGAGGGAGCGATGTACTCCATGGTGGGCTTCCAGACAAAGATGAAGTGGCCGGAGCAGAAGAGGATTTTTAGAACCTTACCTGGCTTGGAAAATGCCGAATTTTTCAAGCTCGGCTCTGTTCACCGAAACACCTATCTCAATAGCCCTAAAGTACTAACTGATGATCTCTCATTCAAACGAAACCGTCGGATTTTGCTGGCCGGGCAAATTACTGGCGTTGAAGGTTACACCGAGTCAGCAGCTATGGGGCTCTTAGCGGGCCGAGCGGCTGCCGCCAAAGTTCTTGGAAAAGCCGCAGCAGCAATGCCTCCCCAAGAGACCATGATGGGGAGTCTCCTGAGTCACGTCGTATCTGGCGGGCGGGGTGACTATTCCCCGATGAATGCAAATCTTGGATTGCTGCCTACAATTCCCAAAAAGCGAGGCGTTAGCAAAGCCGATCGCAAGGCCGAGCAGTGCTCCCGTGCTTTCGAAAAGTTCCAGGACTTTTCGTCTACAATCTAGTAACTTATGACATGTATCACATGATTTCCTTAGATAGCCGACTTCATGTGATACATGTTTTCTTTGCATTTCTTGTGACTAGTTGTTTCCAGTTTTTATGTTTCGCGAAAAAAGGAGTGCCTCACCTTGGCAAAGAATCATCCGCTTGAAAAGCTTGTCCCGTTAAATCTTCTCAGTTTCTTACTAGGGGTCATGGTTCGTGTGAAGTGGCCAAAGCCGATTTCTTGGCTTGTGAATAGTCTGTTTGTGACGGTTTTTCGCATTGATATGGAAGAGGCAGAACGACCGATGGTTGAGTACACATCGATCGAGGATATTTTTACCCGAGGCCTTAAGCCTGGAGCGAGGCCCATTGATGGTTTGTTTATATCGCCAGCAGATGGGGTACTTTCTCAGCGTGGTGGTGCTCAAGAAGGCCGTGCGGTGCAGGCTAAGGGGCTGGACTATGAGCTTATAGACCTTGTCTTTGAAGGACAAGTTGTACGCCAGGGAAGTTTAGTCTCGTTCGCTACAGTTTATCTTGCACCTCACAATTATCACAGAGTCCACGCTCCTGTTTCTGGGGCTATCAAGAAAATTCGCTATATCCCAGGACAGCTCTGGCCTGTGAACGAGCCATTTGTGAAATTCATGCCCAAGCTATTCAATCGCAACGAACGCTTGGTTTTTGATATTCAGCTGCCAGGAGGTGGCTATGTGTATGCCGTTATGGTGGGAGCGCTCAACGTTGGCCGTATTAGTAGCCCACATTTGCCGGACTTTGTGACCAATGATTGGTTTAAGAACTCAGGTAAAGGTTTTGAGAATGACCTGAATATCGACATAAAGGCAGGTGATGAACTCGGAACCTTTATGCTAGGGTCTACTGTTGTTTTGGTCCTCGATGAGTTGGCCGCAAACGAATTTGAACTGTCTGATTTATCGCAGAAAAAGCCCATTCGAATGGGTGAAAATCTGCTGAATGCCTAGAGAGGAATCGTCATGTTGAAGCAGGGAAGGCGTACCACAGTAGTTTGGTCTTTCGAAAGCAGCTGCCTTGGACCAGATCTTATCGAAACCATTCGATCGCAAGATGTTGATGCAATCCGACTTAGTCCTGAAGCAGGGAAAATGACTCACTGTCTTGAGTTTCTGGAATCCGCAAAGTCTAGCGGTGCCCTCAGTGAGCGAACCCCTGTTCTCGTTGATCTTTATAGCCAGCCGCGCGCGATCATCAAGGGTGGTTCGGATGCTGGCATTGAATATAAGTTCGGTGACCGCTTGACCTTTTCTCCAATCGATGGGGAAGGAGATTTTTTCATTCAAACGAATGAGTGGGATACCTTGTTCAACGAAGGCCGGTCGGTATACCTAGGCACGGGTGATGTGGCACTCAAGCCAGTGTCCATTTCTAAGCGCAAGGTAGAGTTGGAAGTTGTGCAGGGAGGGCGAATTTTCGATGAGATGGAAATCCACGTACCTTCGACAAAAACGCCTGTTAAGTTTGAAGACCTGCCAGAAGACTCATGGCTAGCCACCAAGTCTTCGAATGTAGATTGTGTGATCCTTCCCTCATTTGAGAACGCAGAAGACCTGAAGCATGTGATCAAGCTTATTGAGGATCAGGAGCATCATCCGTGGGTTTTGCTGAAAGTAGGTTCTATGGCGACCTATGAAAGTCTTGAGTCGCTCCTTCCACTCGTGCAAGGTGTGGTGATTTCCAGGGTAGAGCTATCCATGGGGATGGACCCCGCCAAAGTCCCTATGCTAACCAAAGAAGCGATTGGCAAGTGCAACCGCTATGCGAAATTGTCTCTCGTTGCTTCCGAAATGCTCGGGTCGATGAGACACAACGCTACGCCTACTCGTGCGGAGGTTTCTGACATTGGAAATGCCGTGTTTGATGGAGCCGATGGCGTTGTCCTTTCAGAGGATTTGGCTCATGGCCCTCACGGTGTTCGGGGCCTAGAGCTGGCTAAGAAAACTGTTTGGGACGTAGAAAACTCAGATGAAGAGCCCCTAAATTGGCAGAAGTATACCCCCAAGGTTGAAGAAGAGATCGAGGCTGTAACCTATGCAGCCTATCGGGCAGCCTATCGAAATGATGCCAAAGCTATTGTTTGTATTACAAAAATGGGCAATACAGCCCTCCACCTAGCATCTTTTGACATTGAAACTCCTATTATTGCTGTATCACTCAGTAAGGAAGCCGTGCGTAGGCTGGAGTTAGTGCGCGGTGTGGAAGGTGTATTCCTCGATGAGCTTCCTCCGATCGATGAAGTCTTGCCATTGATCAACAACATGCTGCTCCGGGATAGCTGGCTTAAGGAAGGTGATAAGTATGTATTTGTTTCCGTTTCGATTTCGTCTTTGAGCCGGGAAGATAGTAATCTCTTCACCATCCAAACTTTGGATTAGATCATAGCTTAAGAAGACAAAGGCCACCTGCTGTAGTCATGGCGTAGTCATAGTATAATTATGACTGAGTACTATCGCTGGAGCAGGAGGTTTTCGTGTTTCGCTTGGGAACAGCCATCTTATTTTTTCTAGTATCGGGAAGCCATCTCGCCCATGCAGAGCTAGATCGGGAAGTAGAGCTAAAAGCAGAACGTTTGTCGCTTCGCCTCGATCCACAACTCTTCAGCTCAATCGCTTTGAGTCATCAGAACCTTCAGCGCATCGATCTAGAGACATCAGAGCCACGAGAAGATGCGAGCCTTCATGTTCGTGGGAGGATTGGGACAAGCTTCTGGGGAGGGCAAGGTGAGTTGTATGGCACCTTTGGAGCGATAAAAAAGTCCCAAAGCCTCAAAGTTATTCAAAAGCGACCTTATCTTGAGCTGGACCTCTATCCTTGGATCTCTCCATTCGGGCAAATTGCAATCTATCAGATGCTTCACCTCCCCTTTGCAGAGTCGGACTATAATCCCGACTATGGATTGCCATCCCAGCAGGGGAGTATCTATACCATAGGTCTGGCACCCACATTTCTGCTACCGATTAAGTTTGATTGGTTTAACTTTCACGGCAAAGTAGGAGCTGATATTTGGACTCGACTCTACTCACGAGAACAAGTAGTGCTTGCGGAACATGCAAGCCAGGATGCTCTTTCTCTTATTGTGAGGGATGAGGTTGCAGAAAGCTCCGCCACGATGCAGGCTATTGCAAAGTTAGGCTTCGCCATATCCCCTCTGTATCTTAAGAGGGCGGTATTCTCTGTAACATCTTACATAAAAATGACTCATTACCCGTACTACGATCTAGATGAGCAAGGCCGTCTAAACGACCGCTATAAGGTTAAAAAAGAGTCATATCATCGCGTCGAATTAGATTATGCAATCGCGACAAGGATTGTGCTTTCAAATGATTTTTACTACCACTATACAGGATTCTTCAGCGGCAGGACCCGAGGGGCTGAGCCAGCATTGCGGAATATCATGCGCGTAACCTACCACCTGTGAGATTGAACTTGGAAAATATTGAATTTGTTGAAATCGAACACAAGTTTCTACTTGAAGATGATTTTGACCAGCAGCCATTTTTGCAGATGGTGGAAAGATTAGAGCCGAGCGGCCGGTCTCAAGTCCGGGTTAGTGATCGGTACTATCTTTGTGAGTCCAACCCAAGCCATATTTATCGTCACCGTTTGGATCAAGAGATTCAGCATCTCACCCTTAAGGGGTTAGGAAAGGATTCAGAAACCAGGATTGAAGTTAATCTTGATTTGGGGCTTCATCGCGGTGATCAGGGCGATAGGGTTGCTGCATTTCTTAAGCCGTTGGGCATCCAATGGTCTGGTGTGATCGAGAAGGATGTTTGGGCCTATTATTTCAAAAACTGCGAAGTTGTGTACTATGAGGCTCACTTTAAGGAAAAAAGCGTTCGATGTATCGAGATCGAAGCGACTAATTGCCAAACTTTAGATGAAGCCAAAGCAACTATTGCAAATTTCGAAAAAAAATTGGGCTTGAACCCAACGAACCGTTGCGGGGAGTCACTGTTCCATCTGTTGCTACTCCCAGAAGTGAATGCTCAGGTTAATCCCTAGCGAAGAATCACATAGTTTTCTAATGGTTCTTTAGCTATAGAAATATCTTTTAGGGTCGGGGGTTTTTGCTCTGCGCGAAGCAGCAGCTATCATGCTAGGATTATCACAATTCCCATTAAAGAGTCCTAGGCTCCTTCCGACTAAGTTACTGAATTCATCGCATTCGATCGGGAAGGATTTTTAGATGCAACCCGCTACAAACATGATCCTTGTGCTTGGTATTTTCTTCATGGCAAATCTTGCTCATAGTCAAGATAGTCAGGATCTTTTCGTCGCACAAACTCCACTGGAGATTCCCTACCGTAATCTCGATAAGCCAGTAAGTCAGCTTTTGAGCCAAGAGCTTCAAGCTGTCGAGACTTTTTTTGGAGTGCCTGTCCTGAGAGGGCAACCCGTTAACCTTAAGTCTCCTGAGCCTGCTCCAGAAACTCCAAGCGACGAGGCACCCCTTAAAGAGCTTACCATTGCCGGGCTAGGCTCGTCCGCTAAACTCCCATTTGGCCAAGACGTAAGTGGCACCCTATTCGTTCGTGACCCTGATGTAGTAGCGTGGAACGATGAGACCCATGAGCTTGAATCCAAATCGTACGGTAACTCAGAAGTTTATATTGTCGCTGAAAACCAGATGACCATTGTCAAGGTCGAGGTAAAAGATAATGAAGCAAACCCCGCCAGCGACTTGGCAGTCGATGTGCAGTCGTCGGCCTTGAAAAATATTCTCTCGCAATCAGGAAAGCCCCTGAGTCAGCTTTCTGTTCCTTATGATACCAAGGGCATCGCGCCAAGCCTTAGGGATAGCGACTCTGAGATCGTTATTGATGCAGGAAATGAGCTTGGTGTAGAAGTCGTGCGCAAAGAGCAAGAAAGTCTCTACAAAAATATAGCAATTCAGGTGGTTGATGAGCGCTCAAAACCAGAAGAGAAAGAGATTTACCCGGTTGAAGGTGTTTCGGTTCAGTTAGTGGGCAGCGACTTTCGCGCTCGAACCAATGCTCGTGGACTTGTTGAGATTGCTGACGTGCCAGCGGGTGGTCGCTTCATGGTTCGTCTTAAAGATCAAAGTGGTAGGGTATTAGATCAGGTGATTGAGGTGGCAACAGAGCCAAATAGGGATAGTGAGCTGTTCCGGGTTAGAGCCCTCTCCTTTCGCTCCTATTTTCTCTACAGCAGCGTCTTTGGGGTCGCGCAGCGCTCGAACCTAGCGTCTCTTTGCCTCCGCGCGATGACTCCAGATGGCTTGTCGACTTTAGCTGGGGTGCGTGCGGAAATTAATGTAGGGGCTGATGGTCCTTACTACTTTAACGAATTCGGGCCCGATGGCAATGAGGAATCTGGTGCAGAAGATGGTCGGATGTGCTTTTTCAATGTTGATCCTGGTCTAGTCGAAGTAAGTTTTTTTGATGGTGAAGACTACTTGAGCGCGGTGACGATACCGCTGGTCGCTGGGAATCATTTGGAAGACGACATTTATCTGGCTAATGGTCAAAAAGTTGATTCTCATTTGGTAGCGATGCCCAGCGCAGTTCAAGCCATGTACGGTGGACGTGAACTACGAAATCAGTTTCTTCCGGTAGACTACACTGAGATGATTGCTGTTGGTGACAACGATGACGTTAATTATCACGGCCCGGGCGTCTTAAGATTTGAGCCGGGACATACCTTTTACCGCGGCCGTTTATACGGGCTGGTGCAAGGAGCTGAATTTGAGACATCTCTCTACTCCTTCGATCCAGTCATTCATGGTAAGGCAAGTTCTTTCTCTCAGGTGGCACCGCTTTTACAAAGAGGATTCATCGAAGACCTTTTCAATGAACTCTACTTGCAAGACAGTGCGCCGAGCATCGCCTTCGACCCTTCGCTAGGAAGTGTATTTGTAAGGCATGGTGCCCAGGCTGGTGAGAACCTTGACCAGCTCTCGATAAGACTTGTCAACCACCTAGGACAAGACGTTCAAGATCCTTGGTTCTTTGGTTCCACAGATAGCGGGTTTATCAAGGCGGTGTTTTTTAACTTGCAGCCAGGGATTTATACCTTGATTGTTGAGTCCTCCCGAAATCATTGGGTCGATGCAACCACGATTCCGGTAGACTACTGGCTTACGACCGTGACACAGACAGGAGCGCCCCTAGTGCCGAAACGCTAGGCGAGGTCATTAAGGTCCACATCTGGAAGCCCATAGTGCTGGCCGGGCTTCTGCTTCTGGATCCATTTTGCTAGTAAAAGAGCCCCTTTTGCGAAAAGGGTCCGAGATAAGGCACGATGTGATATTGCTAGCTCTTCATGGTCGCCCATAAAGCGGACTTCGTGCTCTCCAAACACCGATCCACCGCGCAATGCAAATACCCCGAGTTCATTAGCCTCCCGTTTCCCCGTGCGATGGGTACTCACTTTAAGGTCAACCTTATCGCAGATTCGGTCGGCTAGAAACATCGCAGTTCCGCTTGGTGAATCGACTTTGTTGCGGTGGTGGGACTCAATAATCTCAATATCAAAACCCATGGGACTTAGAACTTGAGCCATTTGCTGGCTCATTTTCATTGTGAGTAAAACTCCAAGACTAGTATTGGGCGCAAACAGCAAACGATGACCAGCTTCACGGCAAAGGTCTTTCCAGGCGTTGCGAGCGCCTCTATCTAGTCCTGTGGTGCCAATTACAAAGGCCTTGGGTTCAAGTTTATGTGTTTTGCAAGCCTTAAAAATAGCTTGATTCCCAGCGATATTTGAAAAATCGATAATCACGTCGGTTTCTCCCAAAGACTCGACGAGATCGTTTGGAGAATAGCCATTCGGCTCTCTTCCAGGAAGAATCAGTTGGTTACGGCTTGATCCTCCTAAAAACTTCAAGTGAGAATCTTCTTCAAGCAGGTGCAAAATTTCTTGGCCCATGCGGCCATGGTATCCATGAAGCCAAACCTTGGTCATACTTCCACTCCCAGGTCGCTCAATGCCCGCTCAGTGTCTTCCACTACATTCATGATGTGGGCATAGCTTTCTTGGCTAACAGGTACCATTGGTGCGCGGAAATAGTTTTGGCACAGGCCTTTATTTGCGAGAATGGCTTTGCTTGGGCCAGGATTCGATTCGTAGAAGAGAACTTCGATAGCCGGGAGCAGAGCCTTGTGGATTCTGGCAGCCTTAGGGTTGTCGCCAGCTTTAAACGCATCGTAGAGCACTCGAAAGGCTTGCGGGTATATATTGGTGACGACACTGATGACGCCATCGCCCTCTACTGCCAATGAGCCTAGAAACGTAAAATCATCGCCACTCAGATAGTTGGCTTGGGAAATACGTTCAGCCCGGCTGAACAAAGAAATATCAGCACTAGCTTCCTTTACAGCGACCACTTGCTCAATAGCGCAAAGTTCGGCCAGTTCTGCTGCGCTCAAAAGCTGTCCTGTGCGACCAGGGACATGATAGAGACAGATCGGGTGGTTGGTTGCTGTAGCTATGCTACTGAAGTGAAGCTTTAAGCCATTAAGGCTCGGCTTGTTGTAGGGTGGGGTTACAACAAGAAGAGAGTCAGCGCCCGCATCTACAGCCAGCTTCGCCATTTCTACCGATGCTTGAGTATTGTTACTGCCTGCCCCGGCCATGACTTGGATGCTTTCGGGCAGATAGGCCCGGGCCTTTCGTATGAGAGCCAGCTTTTCCTGAACAGTCAGAGTTGGAGACTCCCCTGTGGTACCGCTGATCACGACCCCATCCACCTTACCCTTTGCTTGGTGATCGAGCAGCTTCTCGAATGAATCCCAGTCTAAATTGCCGTCCTTGTCGAACGGGGTGACGATTGCGGTATGAACACCCTTGATACTAAAGTTCACGTTTGACTCCTTTTTCTTTACTGTTCTGAGGCTTCTTTGCTTCATCCTGTGGAGGCTCTGCAGGTGTTTTATAGGGAATGCTGGGGCGCAGGTCCTTCACATCAGAACGGGGTGCCGTTTTAACACCACAGCTTGCTAGCATTAACAGTAGGGTTATTTGTAGGGAACACTTCATATTTCTTGCCGAATATTTTGGGTTAATGCCATTGTCCTGGTCAGGATGAGCTCTTTTTCAGAAGCCTTACGCTGATTGACTGACATATCTTTAGCGATTTCTTGAAGCTCATGCAAGAGCCTGGGTGAGACCTTTGGGCTGATCCTACCGATTTCGACGGGTGTGATATCCTCTATCCCGATTTTGTTAACATGACAATATTTGGCTAGTTCGTCAGCAATCTTTGACGCTTCCTCTGGCTTCACCCCACGCTTTAGTAGGCAGGTAGTGGCACGATCAAACATAGAGCGAGGAGGTAGAAAGCTAGATTGAATCGACTTAGTCTTAACTGCAGAGGTGAGATCTGCGAGTATGTTCGTCGTTAGCTGGACCAGTTTGCACCAGTAGTCTTCAACAGACAGTAGGACATGCTCCCATGGAATCAGAGAGTCTTGCCAAGCGAACTCCATCGTGCGGAGGGTGTGGCAGATGGAAATGGCCTCGCTGAGCATGACAGGAATAGGGCGGCCTCTTTGAGAATCGATGGGCTGAATATTGTGCCTTAGTTGGTCAAAAATCAGCCTTGTACAATCCAATAAGGACTCAAAGCTGTGGGCAAGGTCATGAATCATTCGGTTTTCGGCCAGTAGAGGCAGGTGACTCGGTTCACCCACCGTCAGCCCCAGCTCTTGGCTCCAGGCCTTGTCTAATGATGGTTGGTCAAGGCTTAAAGTAAGACATGTTGATTCCTTGTAGGTCTTTTGCAGCCTTTGGCGACACTCGATGATGGATTCAGCAAATAGGAGCAGGACACCGCTAAAGAGGCTTTGTGCTTCGAGCTGCTGATTTCGAACCAGCTGAAAGGGGCGGTTGAACATGAGCTGGGATCGATCCAAAACGTCTTCACCACAGATTCTGAGTTGCTCTATCACAGGAGGTAGCCAAAGGCGGAGCAGGCCTTTGAAATAGTTGCTAAACAAGGCATGATCACTACAGTATGACCTTGCTGCTATGGAAAATCCTGGTGCATCAGTAATCAAGCGTTCAAATAGTGACTGAGATGGATCACACTGGAAGAGTTGCTGTCTGAGGAAGTCTCTAAGTGAGTCGGCGGTGTCACTGTCAATTAGCCTTTCAGCCTGCAGACTCGCAGCGACTGCTGTGTGGTAATCACGAAAACATGAAACTTTGGGAGCATGAAATGATTCTGCCATGATTGCCTCCTGTTTGGTGTCCCATTTAGGAGGCTATCACGGCTGGTAAGTCTAAAGAAGCTATGTTCCTTGGGCTAGAATTGAAATGAAATGTGCCCTTGAAGAAGATAGTTATCTTGAGCGGATTGTGAGTCTTTAACTTTCCAAGCATCACCACCCTGAGCGATGGCTCCAGCAACGCCTAGCTCAAGCCCTTCACCCAGGCTTTTTGAGTATGAAACATCAAGCTCCATGCCCAAGCTATCGCCGTAGAAGCCTATAGGTCGCTCCTTGTTGTCTCTCTCAGCTTGTGTCAGCTCATCGTCCCCTGACTGATAAAAAGATTTCGCATCGCTTGAGATAGACTCATTGAGTGAGGCTGTGACGAACTTGATTTCAAAGTTGCCATTTACCAAGCTTTTGTAGCGATAACCGAGAGAGAAAACGCTAGCATTCATCACGCGGTAAGGGTCGAAGATCCCATCAACTCGCTTGTCGTCAATTCCAGTAGTGCCGTTGAACAATAGTAAACCGGGCTTGAAATTGCGGTGGAATGCGACTGCCTTGACCGAGCGATCACGAGCGCTCTCAGGATCAGAAAGGCTTTCGTATTCGGGCAAGTAGCCATCGGGGTCGCCAGGTGCAAAAGCGTAGTCAAAGAACAATGAATGGCTGGTAGCCGTTCCTTGCTTAAACTTTGCTGGACCCAGGACAGAGCCTGAGCGGGATAAGAAGTACTCGATGGAGCCTGCTGCGGCAATGGATTGCACGTTGTTTTTAAACTCGTCAGTGTCGTTCAGGCGACGAGCACCTCCTAGCAATGCTAGGTTAGGATCTGCAGATTCACCTAAGCGGAAAAGAATCTCGTTTTGAATGACGAGGTCTGAAATGATGAAGTTAAGGTAGAGATCAGCGACTTTGATATCAGTGCCAGTGTTGCCGCCACCGAAAATGTTGGCGAAGTAAATACCGACTTGCTGAGAGAAGCCTTTGCCAGCATTGGTTTTATGATCGTTATACTCGATCGTAAAAAAGATCTGATCGAGATCATCACTACGATTATTGGGACCGTAGTTCTGATCTGCGATGCCAGTAGCATAGATACTACCACCGGTTTCCGAAATCTTGTCGTATCCCACGGAGAAGCCAAGAGTCTGGCTCTTCTGAAGATTGATGTCACAAGTTACACCATCGTAAATCGAGGCATCGGTATCGAAGACATCGTTACCACCGTCAAGGTAGAGGCCGAGTCCCCAATGTCGATCGCGGCGGCCAACGGTCAAGAGACAGTAGTCCATGGCGTACTGAGCATATGCCTTAGTGACACGAGGTTGGAGGTCTTTGTAACGAGGTTCGATGGCGTCCTGCTGCAAGCCCGACTGCTCAGCACAGTTGTAGTCTTCACCAGCACCAATGGGTGTTGGGCAGGTATCGAGTTGGGTATCATCGCCCAAGTTAGACTCGCGATCCTGGTCAAACAAGCGAAACTCTAAGAAAAAGCTAGCCTTATCAGAGGTTCTGATCTCTGTATCAAGTTGAAAAAACTGATCAACAGCTTGGTAAACTCCCGTTTCTTGATTAAAGCCAGGCTTCGTTCTTGTTTCTCCGCGAAGCGCATAGCTACCATGTCCGTCGATGAAAACGGCAAGCGCTGGGCTGCTTGCCATAGTGGCCATGGCCAGTGAAGTAAAGATTGCGCGTTTTAAAATCATTAACTCTATTTCCTATGCTACATTCTAAGCAGACACGTTAGCTCTCAAGAATAGGCACTAGAAAAAATACATACCACGCTTTTTTCTTGATAAGCTATGTAAAACCAAGTTCAGGGCGACGGCAGCCTTTAAGCCTATCTGAATAGGCATGGCGAAACGTCAATCTAAAGGTGAGTCATTTATCTCCAGATCCATGCGTTCCAACTCCCATCGGAAGCGCTCGATCTTTAGGCATGCACCCGATTGCTCATCGATCTCTGCGGCAACAAAAGGCATCCACAAGTCTTTTGTGGCTGGTTCGAACTTCTTCCGTTCTCCCCCAGTCATGCGGGCGATGGCGGCCTCTTTGCGAATCCCGATCACGGAGTCGTATGGGCCTGTCATGCCAATATCGGTAATAAAGCCCGTATAGTTGTCGAGGATGCGCTCATCGGCTGTTGGCACGTGGCTATGGGTTCCGAAAACAAGAGAAGCTTTTTCTGCCAGATAGCGACCCATTCCCTGTTTTTCGCTGGTGGCTTCCGCATGAACATCCACAACCCGGATGCGAACCTGCTCCGGAATGTGCTTCATAATCTCATCGACACAGTGAAAAGGATTGCGATTATCTGGGTGCATGAAGGCACTACCTATGACGTTGATCACTGCGAAGGGAGTGCCCGATTTGGTCTCAAGGATCTTATAGCCATGATGAATGGAGTCCACGTTCATCATATTGCCGGGGATCACAAGCCGCTCCGCAGACGGGATCAGCTCGTAGATCTCGCGCTTGTCATGCCAGTGATTGCCTGTTGTAACGCAGTCTACACCGAAGCTTTCAATAAGCTGTTTATAGATTTTTTTTGTAATTCCAAAACCACCGGCAGCATTCTCGCCGTTGACGATCAATATATCGGGGGCGTGGAGTTCCTGAATCTTGGGTAGGGCTTTAGCGAGGCAACGCCTGCCCGCCTTACCCATCACATCGCCAATGGCAATCAATTTAATCATTTCGCAAAGTCAACTTGTCTGCTCTCTCTTACGACTGTGACCTTAACCTGCCCAGGGAAAGTTAACTCTTTTCTGAGTTTGAAGGCGATATCGTTTGATAAGTCGATCACTTCGGAGTCTGATATGCCAGTCGGTGAAACGAGAGCTCTAATTTCCCGGCCAGCTTGAATCACAAATGATTCACTAATACCTTCGAAGCCGTTGACGATGTCTTCCATCGCTTTGAGGCGTTTGATGTAGGTTTCTAGGACCTCGCGGCGGGCGCCAGGTCGTCTCTCTGATAACACATTGGCGGCGTGAACCACAATGGTTAAGGGGCTTGCAAAGTTCAATTCTTCAGTATGGTGTCCCAAAACGGCCTCGATAACATCAGCTGATTCGTTATACTTTGAGCACAAATCAGCGCCGATTTTTGAGTGATGCCCTTCTACTTCCTGATCAACCGACTTGCCAATGTCGTGCAAAAGCCCAGCACGTTTCGCTTTTTTGACATCGATGCCCATTTCAGCGGCCATAATCCCGCAAATGTGAGCAACTTCGACAACATGTTGAAGCACCGTCTGCTGTCCGGCAGTGCGATATTTGAGCTTCCCTAAGTGCTTAACCAACTCAGGGTGTAGGTCAGTAATACCACTGTCGAATGCCGCTTGTTCGCCGTTTTCGATGATCACCTGATCAAATTCAGAGCTTACTTTTTTAACAGTTTCATCGATTCTTGCAGGGTGGATTCGTCCGTCAGCGATGAGTCGCTCAAGGGATATCTTTGCAATTTCTCGATGGATGGGGTTAAAGCATGACAAAATAACAGCTTCAGGAGTGTCATCAATGATCAGGTCGACACCTGTAGCCTGTTCGATGGCGCGTATATTACGACCCTCACGACCAATGATGCGACCTTTCATCTCGTCTGAAGGTAGCCCAACAACGGTAATTGTAGAATCATTGACGTATTCACTGGAAACCCTTTGTACCGCGAGGCTGACGGTCGACTGTGCGATCCGGTCGGCTTCCACACGAGTTTCTTCTTCTATTTGGCGTAGTCTTTCCTGAGCAGCTTTTTTAGCATCTGCTTCGAGAGACTTGATAAGCTCCCTTTTGGCTTCTTCCTGAGACATGTTTGCGATGGATTCTAAGGTCTTGCGATTCTCTTCCAAGTTGAGTTCGCATTCTTTGATCATGCTTCGATAGTGAGCTTCTTGCTGATTGAGATGACCTGTCATTTTTTCTAGGTCAGACTCTTTCTTCTCTAGTACACTTAATTTCTTCTCAACAGATTGCTCGCGATTCTTGACCTTATTTTCAAGTTTCTGGAATTCAGTGCGACGTTTCTTAATTTCAGCATCGAACTGAGTTCGTCGCTGGCGGTTTTCTTGTTTGGCCTCCTGATGGGCCTCTTTGATGATGCGATCCCGTTCTTGATTTGCTTCTTCAAGGATCTTTTCCGAATCCATCTGAGCCGCGTCAAAAGTTTTTTTAAGACTCTTTCGGTGAAATAGTATGCCAAGCATAAAGCCGACGATAACAAAAAAGAGCCCTACTGTTATAGAGATGACCGTATCCAATGGGTAGCCTCCGTGGTGTGCAAATAGCCAAACTGGACAACCTAGTCGAGCCGACACAGTTGACTGGACTGGTGATGGTATCCCGATCAAGCGAAGTTTGCAACGAGGTGAGATTAAATTTGTAAACCATGATTCCGATTGTACGTAAACATTAGCCAAGAGGGCAAGATGCTTTCAGAAATCTGAATCTAAGGGAACTTCGGGCAAAGGTCTATGCAAAAACCAGGAAGGCTTTAAGGGGGCAAAACGAGAAAAGCCTTCCCAATCGGGAAGGCTGAGTCTTCGATATTAGGGGTTCGATAGAACGAACTCTGCGCGGCGGTTCTTTTCCCAGGCCCCTTCATCGCTGCCTTCCACTGCTGGGCGCTCTTCGCCGTAGCTCATAGTAGGAAGACGGCTTGGATCGATACCAAGC
This sequence comes from Pseudobacteriovorax antillogorgiicola, assembly GCF_900177345.1. Lineage (NCBI taxonomy): Bacteria > Pseudomonadati > Bdellovibrionota > Oligoflexia > Oligoflexales > Pseudobacteriovoracaceae > Pseudobacteriovorax > Pseudobacteriovorax antillogorgiicola. The sequence continues at coordinate 330,979 of NZ_FWZT01000001.1, read as the reverse complement.
TCAACAAGGTAGTTCTTAACCGATTGAGCCCGACGCTGGCCAAGGGCTAAGTTGTATTCAATTGAACCACGTTCGTCAGCGTGACCTTCGACTTGTACCACAGCTGCGGTGTTATTCTTCAAGTAGTCAGCGAGCTGGCTTAGGCTATCTTGACTGGAAATGCTTAGAGTATAGTCGTCAAACGCAAAGTACACAGGCTGTGTAACTTCTTCAACGCTGACCATCTCTTCGGGTGGAGCTGCTGGCTCTTCAGTTTCCGTCGGCTGAACAACTTCCTCTGCGGGCTGTTGATCTTCAGCACAACCAAAGCCAAGTCCTAGAGAAAGAACCAATACTGCAATCGGCTTCCATGTCTTCTTTAACGTCATCCTATCTTCTCCTGACAACCTAGAATATTTATGAAAAATGATACTCAGCTTCTAGTGAAGCTCAATCGTAAACATTAACTAACTACTATGCAATGAGTTTTCGATGAAGAGGCATCTCTCATCAGTGCTTTTACCTATTAAACCGAAAGCCTATTGGCAAGTTTATACTGGATTCCCGAAAAACTGCCACTGGACATAAAGATTATAGCATCTTTCGGCTTCATCTTTGCAACTAATGAATTGAGCAGATCCTCGTTACTTTCGAAGAATTCTGCCTTTGAGCCGATGCTTTCTGCAATCACTGCAGTGTTCATCCTCAACTCTTCAGGAATTCTCTTATCAACTGGACAATAACCTAGCAAGACCTGGTCAGCGATATTTAATGCTTCGGCATATCTTTTTGTGAAAATGTTCCTCCGACTGGTGGCATTCCGTGGCTCAAAAGCAACAAATAGCCTTCGGTCGGGGTATGAACGCTTAAAAGTTTGCAGCACAAGGGCGACAGCAGTTGGGTGGTGAGCGAAGTCTTCGTAGATTTCAATATCATTGACAGAGGCAAGATGATCTAGACGGCGCTGAACGCCTTCAAAGCTCGCGATACTCTGACTTAGGGATAAACTGTCTGGCTCCGGAATAACCTGGGCAGAGACGAGTCGATCAATGCAGGCAACAACTTGAGTAAAATTGGCGATATTGTGCTGACCAATAGCACTGGTCTCGAAATTCAGTTGACCCCAGCGTGGCGTTTTTACCACAGCACGCCAAGATTTTTGCCCAGGAATGACATCCTCTAGATGAAAGTCGCAGTCTGCATTTTCCCCTACCGTACTGACCCGAGTGACCTCATGAGCCAGCTTTCTGGTTTCAAGGAAGTTGCGCACGCCAGGATCATCCCAATTTGCCAGAACATTTTTTTTATTGTCCATCCGATCGAACAGTAAATCGAATTGGTGCTCTATGGCCGCCAAGTCTTTGAAGATGTCGGCATGATCAAATTCAAGATTGTTGAAGATCAGGAATTTGGGATAGTAGTGAAGGAACTTAGAGTTCTTATCGAAGAATGCTGTGTCGTACTCGTCACCTTCTATGACAAAGGGAGCATCGGACCCAAGATGAAAGCTTTTGCTGAAGTTTTTTGGAATTCCGCCAATAAGGTAGCCGGGATCATGTCCAAGTGAACGTAGAACATGTGCCATCATCGACGTCGTGGTGGTTTTACCGTGAGTCCCTGCAACGACGATGGACTGCCTTTGTTTGAGTATCATCTCACCCAGGAACTCTGGAAAGCTTGTGTAGGGAAATCCTTGGCTGAGGATCTCCTCAAGCTCTTCATGACCACGGGACAAAGCGTTTGCTATAATAACCATATCGGTTTTTAGGCCATTGATATTGTCCTTGCTATAGGGCGTTCGGACCGGGATTTTTAAATCGTCTAGAAGGGTCGACATCGGTGGATACAGGTTTGCATCACTCCCTGAAACCTGGAAGCCTGCCTCTTGGGCAAGTCCGGCCGTGGATGCCATGCCGGTGCCGCCGATGCCTATAAAGTAAAGTTGGGCGTTGCTACTAAGTTTCATTAAGTCCTCCATTGCCAGCTTAGAGTCAAATCATCAATGCACCCATGAGACCCAATGCCCACCGGATAATTGGGGGTGCAGTGTCCAAACGCCGAACTAGAAGATACACTTAGCCCGTAGCGCTCGTGTACGTCCGCGCAAAATTCGTGCTTATCATAGCCCATATCCCCAAGGCCACAGAAGTCCCCTAGAATAAGGTGTTCGACGCCAGCAAAAAGCCCTGACTGATACCATTGATTCAAATAGCGAAATAATTTTCCGGGGTGTTCGTTGACATCTTCGAAGAATAGAATGTGTCCGTCGAGCTGCTTGGGCAGATAGGGTGTACCGATCAAGTTGGACAGAACAGAAAGGCAGCCTCCAAATAGAATCCCCTCCATGTGAGGTTTTCCGCCCCAAGAAGCATCAAGGGCGATCTTATTCTCACGTTCCGTATGTATTAGTGCTTTCCAAAGAGCGTCAATATCGGAGTCTGAGAGCTGCCCCCAGTAGCTTGTCATGGGCATAGGGCCATGTAGAGACTGCCATCCTAATTTGGTATAGCAAGCTGATTGCAGTGCGGTGAGATCTGAATAGCCCACAATCATCTTGCGACTGCTGGATTGGAGCTTGTCCCATGGCAAATCTGGGAGGAGGTCACTCATGCCGTAGCCTCCTCTTGCGGCTAAAATTACATTGATATCAGTGGCTAGAAGGGCGTCGCTAAGGATGCTCAGGCGATCTTGAAAGCGGGCTGCATGAAAATTCCATTTGCCGGGCTCTCCAAGGGGAGCTTCGTCAATCTTGAAGCCAGCTTTTTTTAGTTCTAAAATCGAGTCTTTCGGGGTATCGTCTGGGGCCTTACTGGCTGGGTAAATGAGTTTAATCTGAAGTTGGTCCATCGCTCGCCTAACTTTTTTTGTTATTATAGCACCTTGGAAAGGAACTTATGGCATATAATTTCGATTGCCGCCAATTCACAGGCTATAAACCTTGTAAGTACAAGAGGGCTTGTGAAGCATGTCCGCACTATGACCCAGTGACCCAAAGAATTGCCATTGTTAGTCTTGAGGCTATGGGGGCGGTGCTACGTTCCACTTGCTTGTTGCCGCCTATCAGGAAAAAATATCCTGGGGCTCATATTACGTGGATCACCTTAAAGAATGCTAAGCCACTTCTTGACAATAATCCACTGATCGATCGCTTGATTGTGGTGGAGCCAAAGACACTTCCCTTGCTGCAAACCTTAGAGTTCGATGAGCTGTATGCAGTTGATAAATCGAACGAAGCGGGAGCGCTGAGCAGCCAGATAACTGCTAAGAAAAAGTATGGGTTTGCTTGCGATGGCAACGGCGTGATCCGACCGTTTACCGAGCATGGCAACTATCAGTTTGATGTGGGACTCAATGATGATCTCAAGTTCTTTATCAATCAAAAACCTGAGACGCAGCAGATAACCGAGACGATGAACCTCACTTGGGAACGCGACCCATATATCCTAGAACTAAGCGAGGATGAAAAATCTACGGTCAAGGCGAGACGTACCGAGATCCTGGGTTCGACCGGAGCCAAGAAAATTATTGGTTACAATACCGGCTGCTCTGTTCTGTTCCCATATAAAAAGTTCACGGTTTCCCGTGCGATTGAGCTGGTTGCTGGATGGCGTAAGGAATTCCCCGACTATGCCGTGGCCCTGCTTGGAGGTCCAGAAGATACTGAGAGGCAAGAGTCAATAAAGGCGGCTTTCGCAGACGATTCAGCTGTGATCAATACGCCGACTCGTGAGGGCTTGCGCTCAGGAATGATGTGGGTCGATACCGCCGACATGGTTTTCTCTGGCTGCTCTCTTGGTCTTCATATTGCAATTGGCCTTGGAAAGCCTTGTATCGCATGGTTCGGTGTTTCTTGTAGCCAGGAAATCGATCTTTATGGCAAGGGTGTCCATCTTAAGGCAGATGTTCCTTGTACCCCTTGCTGGAAAAAAAGATGTGACCGTGAGATCAAGTGCTACGACCAAGTGTCTGTAGAACGTGTGATTCGGGCAACATCTGAGATTAAATCACAGTTTCTAGACTAGTACAGTCGTTCTTAAGGGTGCGCTTGTTCGCACCCTATAACCGAAGTCCCCCAGTGTTTGCAAGCCTAGGCGCTTGGCTATTTTTTCCTTATACTAAAAGTATTCCTCAACGACTTAATTCCCAAGGTCTGGTGTTCCCACTGGAGGTGGATTTTCATGTCTTTCATGACCGATCGATACTTTCAAATGCTTGAAAACCATAAAGTTTATGACTTGGTTTTCAATCGGCAATCATTGACCTATTTTATGGAGCGGCACGTTATATGTGTTTGGCTCTACCATAGCCTTATCAAGAGCCTTCACAATGAACTTGTGAATGATCTAAAGTCCATCAACTCATGTGAGCAAAAGGAATGCCTTCGGCTCATAACAGAAGTTATTCTTGACGAAGTAGTGGAAGACCAGGGTGATGGTCAGATTCAGAGTCACCTTGAACTCTATATCAATGCTATGGAGGATATCGGAGCCAATATTGGGCCGGTATTTTGCTTTTTTGAACTTATTGATAAGGAAAAGGACGTTTATCGAGCCTTGCGTTGTGCCCGATTGCCTGAGGAAGTCCAGAGATACTGTCGAAGTATCTTGCCTTTTCTATCAGCTCCAGCATATCAGAAAGCAGCAGTTCTGTTTTATGAGGGTGAGCCTTACATCCCGGATCACTTTCTGATGAATATTGAATCGATGCTACCAAAAGTTGAAGTTAACGCCTTGCTTGACTACTTTGAAAGTCATATTGAAGGCTTGAAGCGACCAGGTTTTTCAGCTTCAGGTCGCCTGGTTGAGATTCTGTGCATGCAAAGTGGGAGTTATCAGAGCGAGGCAGAAAGAACGGCTGAAAAAGCCATGAAAGCTCGCTTGGATCTATGGAACAGCATCTCTTATAGCCTAGAAGACTACTCGGAAAAGTTAGGTGTCCAGGGAATGCCGTCTCTCACTCTTCTCCCTGGCGGAAAAAATCTAGAGGGGAGGCAAAAGTCCAAGGGCTAAGGCTTCGTCGAGATGCGCACAGGTGTGATGTGCCCCGACTCCCGCAAGGACATCGGCGCTGTGCTGGGTGGTAACCCCAACGCCTATCATGGAAGCCCCTAGGGCAGCTTTTAAACCATGAACGCTATCTTCGAAAACCATGATATTTTTATAGTCGGAGAAGGTGAACCCTGCTTTCTCTGCACCGAGAAAGTAAGGCTGTGGGTGAGGCTTGGGCTTGGTGTAGTCCTCAATGCCAAGAAAAAATGGAACATCGAGGTCGTGAGCCATAAGGAGTCCTCCGATAAATTCACGACTGGCGTTGCTGACAATTCCAAAGGGGATTTTTTGTGAGTGCAAGCTTTGGAAAGTTTCTCTGACACCCGGTAGAAGGGCGACGTCAGCAATCAACCCCTGCAAGGCCATAATCTTGCGTTGGGCCAGCTCGTCGGAGAGTAAGCCCTTATTCATCCGAGCAGCGAGAATGCCGCTGATAACTTTGGTGGATTTACCAACAAGCCTATCGAGGTCTTCAGCGCTTAAGGTTTCGTTGAAAAGTTCTTCATAAGCTATTTTCCAAGCTTGGAGGTGAGCGGGCATGCTGTCCACGACGACACCGTCAAAATCAAATAGAACTGCTGCAAGGTTTTTTGTCATCTGCCTGCCTTCCGTTTTAAAGCGAATCGTTGATACTATAGAACAGTCTTTTCGAAGTTCAAGAGCTGGGTGATTTATGGTTCAAAGACTTATTAAAAACTCCACAGTCAAAGTTACAGAGGCGTTGCAGGCTGCTTTGATGGAATATGCGAATCAGAGAAAGTCAGTAGTTGGGCCCGAGGGCATCTTGGTTGCCTTGGTAGACCAAAAAGATTCGATTGTTATTAAAGTCCTCAATGAGTTGGATAAAGATCCTGGGGATGTGCGCGCTAAAATCGTGGACATTGCTATTTCTTCCATTAACAGCCTCCCGCAGTTTCATCCTGGCCAAGTAAGTCAAATTAGGATGACAAAGGAAGTTGAGAACCTCTTCGAGGCAGCAGATCGTGAGCGTCGGCGCATGGGGGATACATACATCTCCACGGGAGCGCTATTTTTGGCTTGTTTTGATGGGTCAGTCCCAGCCAACGCTAATATCCTGAGCGAGGTAGGATTAGACTATCAGGCATGCTCTAAGGCATTGGAAGATATTCGTGGCAATCAGAAGATCTCTGATCGCGAGGAAGAATCTCGCCAGTCAGTATTAGAAGAATACACAACCGATCTGACTTTGATGGCTCGCCGTGAACAACTGGACCCGGTGATCGGGAGAGATTTTGAGATTGATCGGGTCATTCAGATCCTGTCGCGGCGCAAGAAAAACAATCCTTTGCTTCTTGGAGAGCCGGGAGTCGGTAAAACGGTGATTGCTGAAGGACTCGCCAATCGTATCATTTCCGCAGATGTTCCTGATTATCTGAGAAACAAGCGTATTCTGAGCTTGGAAATTTCTAACATCTTGGCTGGCGCTAAGATGCAGGGTGAATTCGAAGAGAGGCTCAAGGCCATTACAGATGAAATTGTTGCAGCAGCGGGCCAGATCATCCTATTCATTGACGAGATCCATACTGTTGTTGGAGCTGGTCGCTCATCAGGTGGGCTTGATGCATCAAACATGCTCAAACCAGCGCTAGCACGTGGTGATTTACAGTGTATTGGGGCTACAACCAATAAGGAATACAAGCAATATATTGAGTCTGACAAAGCTCTAGAGCGACGATTCCAGGTGGTGCGCGTTGAGGAGCCATCGGTCGCTACAACGATCGAGATCTTAAAAGGTCTTAAGGCACGCTACGAAGCCCATCATGGGATTCAATATACTGATGATGCCTTGGTTGCAGCGGCGGAGCTATCGGATCGCTACTTGCAGGAAAGGAGCCTCCCTGACAAGGCCATAGACCTCATCGATGAAGCAGGGTCGGAGCGTCGCCTCAAAGTAATCTATGTGCCTCCAGAGCTCCGTAAACTAGAAAAAGAACGACAAGATTTGATTGATGAAAAATCGAAGGCATTCAATGAGCAAGACTTCGAACAAATGTCTATGTTTCAGATGAAGCTGGCTCAATTAGAGGATGAGCTAGCAGAAAAAAGAAAGGCTGTGGACTCGGCGAGGGAAGGCTTAGACACTTTCGTTGATCATGAAACGATCGCCAATCTCATTAGCAAGAACACTGGTATCCCAGCTCAAAAGATGGTCTCAGATGAGTCAGAAAAGCTCATGCAATTGGAAAGCCATCTACAGAAACGAGTGATTGGCCAAGAGCATGCGGTAGGTTCTGTGGCCAACGCTATCAGAAGAAACCGATCAGGGCTCAAGAAAAAAAATACACCGATTGCGTCGTTCTTGTTTTTGGGTCCTACTGGTGTCGGAAAAACTGAGCTAGCCAAGGCGATTGCTGCTGAAGTGATGGACGATGAGAGTCGTATCATTCGCATCGACATGTCGGAGTACATGGAGAGGCATGATGTCAGCAAGTTGATTGGATCGCCACCTGGTTATGTCGGCTATGGAGAAGGGGGGCAGCTAACAGAGAAGGTCCGTCGTCAGCCGTATTCTGTGGTATTATTCGATGAGTTCGAAAAGGCTCACCCAGATGTCTTTAATCTCTTGCTTCAAATTCTCGATGAAGGGTGGTTGACAGACTCTGAAGGCCAGAGGGTTAGTTTTGCCAACACCGTTGTCATTGGGACCTCAAACCTTGGCTCTGAAGTTATGGGTGAAAAAAAGACTCCCATTGGTATCGGGTCGAGGGTTACAGAATGGTCTAAGGATGACGAAAGCAAAGAAGTTTTCAAGGTTGTAAAACGACATCTTCGCCCTGAGTTTATCAATCGACTCGATGAAATAATTATTTTCAATCGACTGAATGATGACGAGTTCCGAGCAATATTCGATATTGTTCTCGAAGACTTGCGCGACCGGGTCGTAGGGCTTGGAATGAAGCTTGAAGTGGATGAAGAGGTGAAGCAGCTCGTCTTGGGTAGCATCGATACCAATCAATATGGTGCTAGGCCCTTAAAGCGCAAGGTTCAAGATTTATTGGAAAACGAAATCGCCAATCATCTGATAGTAAAATCTTCTGACTCGATTAATTTAATCAAAATAGGCTTAGTGGATGGTGACATTGCGGTGTCTTCGGAATCTTAGGAAGATCTTGGCGGTATGGATTGTCGTTGTCTCAACTGGTGGGCTTGAGGGTAATTCCGCGTCGGCAGATACCATAAACACCTATCGCAAGCTCTTACTAGATTACCGGCAGCATGCTCAGCAGATCTCTCAGGGTATGAGTCTGCTGCGGCAATCGTCACAGGATCCCTGGCACAAGGCTCAAATTCACTACTTCACTGGTGCTTATGCAAGTGCCTATAAGACCCTTGCAGCCGTGGATGATAAAAATCTACCACTTAGCGACTATATTTTTTTTCTTGAAATGAGGTTCAGACTCCAGTTGGAGCTGGGCCACAAGCGCAAAATTAGAAATCAGATTTCGCGAAGAACTAGAGCGAGTAAGTATTTACACTTCCTAGAAGAAACGGATATCTTCTACAGGGTTAAGGAGCAAATCTCATCTCGGTATCCAAAGGTATGGCAGAGCTATGCTCGTAAGGCACTTTCAGACTACCCATATACGGGTGCGTCGCTGGCGTCATTCGCTCATTTTCAAGAGAGTTACAAGGCAGGGTCGATACCATATCGTGTTGCGCGGAAGCTAAGTCGTTTGGGACGGCGAGCACCGAACATTCGCGACTGGTTGCATGACAAAGTCCTTAGCAATCAGGTGAGCTTTCGCGGTCAGAGGCGCAGTTCACACTATCTAAAAGTGAGACTTCTGTTTTATATGAAAGATAACCTAAGGCTCATCGATCTTGCCAAGAATAAGCTTGAACGTAAGCTTAGGGTAAAGGATACGGCTGATATTGCGGAGATGCTGGCCCGTGCCTACGAAGCTCGCCAAGATCTAGACCAAGCACGGAGTACCTATGAGTCCTACCTAGAAAGGTTAGGTCGAAACTCGGCGACGATGAGGCTTTGGGCCAGTTATGGGAGATTCTTGGCGCGGCGAGGGTTTCTGGATCAAGCGTCGGATGAATTGAGCAAGGCTTCAAAGAAGACGTATAGCCGTTCGATTCGATGGTCGGCTTTTTGGTCGAACTATCGTGCTAGGAACTTAGATAAAGCTAAAACCATGATTCAATCCAGGCGCTACCGGTCTCTTGATCGTCATGTCCCAGAAATGCGAGACTATTGGCGTGCTAGGGTGTTAGAGAAAAGCGGTGATACTCCGGGGGCTTTGGCTCTCGATCGAAAGATTCTCGATAGGTGGGGTAATGGGTTCTATGCTACCTTGGTTATGCAAAAATATCTTGGTCAACTGAAACCTGGAGATTACACTGCCGGTCGCGGAAAAGTTATCCCGATTTCTATGAAAACTAAAGGCCGCGATGTCTTCGATGTTAGAAGATGGTATGAGGAACAAAGCAAACCTAGACCTGAAAAAAGATCGAAGCTTCGCTCAGTGACTAGCTTATACACCGATATTCAAGAAAATCCAGAGTACTGGCAACTTAAGTACCCACAGCCATTTCAGGATTGGGCGCAAGCTGTGGAAGACTTTTGGGCACTCGACCCGCTGCTCCTATACAGCGTAATGCGAGCGGAAAGCTTCTATAATCCGAGTGCAAAGTCTCCTGTTGGTGCCCGTGGGCTTATGCAAATCATGCCATATACAGGCTTTAATATCAGCCAGGATTTAGGTGATCCTCAGTTTCAGGTCACCCAACTCACGGACCCCGCTATCAACATCCTTTACGGGGGGTACTATTTGGCTAAGCTGCTCAAACACTACAAAGGAAATGTCTTCTACGCGGTAGCAAGCTACAACGCAGGGCCATTAAAAGTCGACGAATGGCTGAATACGTGCCAGGTTTGTGAAACTGATGAGTTCGTCGACTCGATTCCCTTTCGAGAAACCCGAAACTATGTGAAAAAAGTTGTCGCGAATTATGCTATGTATTCCAGAATTTATCGTGGTCAGTTGATTCCAAACCTTGTTGATCAACAGTCCAAGCTCCACAATGGCTTCGAGAATCGCTTATACTAGCTAGAGTTTTGGCTTCGTTAGAACAAAATTTGCCTAGTGACGCTTGTTATAATGAGAACAGACATTGTTTAGGGGGACTCATGGCTGAACAGTGGATGTCGATTGTAGAGTACGCTCGCACCTTTTCAATTTCAGATATGACTGTCAGGCGACGCATCAAAAATGGTAAATTGAATGCAGTGCTTCGTGATGGAAAATATTTTATTCAAGTTGATAGTCCCAATGTGGCAAAGCAAATGAGTGCTCCCACTCTGGATACATTTACAAGCCCTCCCTCTAATACACCTGATATAGCCCCATCGGCAAACCGTTCAAACAGTGTGCCGCGGCAGCCCATGCTTCATCATGAAAAGGGGGGAGCGGTGAATGCTGGGAACTGGTCGAAGCCTGAAAACCTTATTAAGTCACGGCATGAGGATCTCGATCACATGCTCGATCGGACTGATCAAGACCCTCATATGAAAGCTATGCTCGACTACTGTGAGCGATCAATCAACCGTATCAACTCGATTGAGCGTCATCTTGCTGAGTCATACCAACACAAGTTTGCCCGCCTAGAGTCTGAAAATAAACGCAAGGATATGGAAATCGCACAGCTCAAGCAGCAGGTTGAGGATCTCCAAATCCTGATTAAGATGTACGATCGTGAATCTAAAACATAAGTAGGCTAGAATCACCATAGCTGAAGAAACGGTACCTCTGCTCGATAGCATGCTGATAAATTCTTCTTACCTCATCATACCCGAACATTGCACTGATAAGCATGAGGAGTGTGCTTTCGGGTTGATGAAAGTTTGTCATGATCCCATCGATGAGGCCTGGGCGAAACCGGTCATTCTTAGTTTTAGGTCGAATAAACAGATTGGTTTGGTGCCACAGGTCCAGGTAGTTATCCCACGAATGGGTATCGCACCCTAAGCGGAAGAAAGACTCCAGGCATCGTAAGGACGTGGTGCCGACTGCAATCACTTTCCTATTTTCAGCGCGAGCCTTCTGAATTGCTTGAAAGCTAGCCGATGGCAGCATGTAAGTTTCAAAATGCATCTTGTGCTGGTCTATGTCTTCTGATTTTACAGGTAAAAAGGTGCCGGCCCCGACATGCAGGGTGATGTCGACAAACTCGATACCTTTGTCATTGACCATGGTTCGAATCAAGTCGTCTGTGAAGTGTAAGCCCGCTGTTGGCGCGGCGACACTGCCTTTCGGCTCTGCGTAAACGGTTTGGTAGCGAATAGCATCGGTGCTTTGCGGTGCTGTTTCCGCTTTTTCCCTCTTTATGTAGGGAGGCAGGGGTATGTAGCCGACCTTATCAATCCATGAATAAAATTCAGCCCAGCTCTTATCAAATGATACGATCAAGTAGGGTGAGTCTTCATCTTGAACTCGGTCTTCAATGTATGCGTTGCCTCCATTGAAGAATAGCTTTGAATCAGGTTTCATTTTCTTGAGGGGCTTGCCAAAAGCTTTCCATGTAGCATCCCCGTTCCCTGGTATGGGCTCAATCAGCATAAGTTCAACTTTGCCGCCGTGTTGGGTTTCACCGAGAAGTCTACTAGGAATGACACGACTGTTGTTTCTCACAAAGACGGCGTTTTCTGGAACATGCATTGCCAGGTTGCGGGTGACGCTATCGTTAATGGATTGGTCGCGATAGACCAATAGTTTCGAGTCGGTGCGATGGTCTGCAGGATACTGAGCGATCAATTCGTCAGGCAGATTATAGAAAAAGTCAGATCTTTTTAACATCGGTCGAGATCCTTTTGTGTTTCGAATAGAAATAATGGCTGTCCTTGGTGGTAGCCGCTCCAAGGATTGCGGTTGGCGGATCCAAGGCTATAGAAGGATTTCAAGTTTTGTTTCTCAGCTACGCCTTGAGGGACTCCCGTTCTAAGAAACGGTTGTTTGTTTATCCAAATCCAAAACGATTTTTCATCCTCTGGACGAATGAGAACCGTTGCCTGAGAAAACTGCTGGGGCAGGAGATAGGACTCAGGCTGCAATTGATCGTCGAAGACAAAGGTTTGGCTAATAGAGCCGTCAGCAAGCTGTTGAGCTGAAATACCTCTACTCCAAAGACTCCACAATGCTTGGCGACAGCCAATGATTTGGGCATCAGAGAGGACTGGCTTTTGTGAATGATCCCAATTGGTTAACTCTTTGTCGTCTTGCGCATCACGAAGCAATACAAAACGAATTCGGCTCGATAGGCATCCTAACTGAGCAAGGGCGAGCATGTCCCTCTTGGCGGAAGCTAGTTGCTGAGACTCCCCTACGTCCGTAATGATACTGGTACTAATAATCGTCCCAAAGCCTCTTACAGGAGCCTGGCTAGCGGAGCGTATGGTATCGATAGTTTCATCGCTGCCGAAGACAAGGATAGCGTCCCAATCTTCTTCGACCTCACCGATCTTAAACTCGTTGGGAAGCCAAGTGGTTGCACAGCCTTCTTGTTCTAGGAAATTTGCAAGAAGTGCATCCATTTTTGGATGGCCACGTCGCTGGCGGACCTTGACGTTTAAATTTAAGAGGTTGGCAACAATTAGAGGGTAGATGATCGCAACACCATGAGTTTGTGGAGGGATCAACAGCCATTGTTTGGGAAGCTTGCTATTCATACCGGCGGCGACAAGGGTTTGTTGCCAAGTTGCATCATCTTTTGGAATATCTGCAAGCAAGTCCTCAATGGCGGCTGAGGTAATCTGCTGGGAGCCAAGTTCTGCGTCCACCGCCTGATAGTATTCTTTTGATGCTATAAGTCTCTGAAGTCGATGGCCGAAGCCAGATTGGAGTCTCTCTTGCCAAGATTGGTCTGGTCGTATCCAGAGCCCTTGCTTTGCAGGAACCTCGGCATGAGGAATAACTAAGCTTTCGGCATTCAGTGAGCACCCTTTCAGCACACTTCCTGGAACTCGGCCTAAAAGGGCAAAGCTTCCATCGGAATTCAGCTTTACGAGATCTTGTGTCCGGATAGGGTATGGACAATCGATGCGAGCCTTGTCGTGTACCACCAAGGCACCAATGCCTTGATCTCCCAGTTCTCCATGACTATCTTGTATTTTACACTCCACCCATCTAGGGAATCGAAATAGTCTGATGTTCGAACCAGAGGCAGTGCTTTCATATGCTTGAGATGCCAGTTCACACATTCCATACTCACTGACAATTTGCTCGTCGGCGAGCGCAAACACCACTTTGATCATTTGGTGTAACTCGTTTCGGCTTACGGACCTAGACTTACCCTTGGTACCGCCGGTTTCTATAACGATGCTGCCTGGTGGCAAAGGCACTTTTAAGCCTTGATCGAAGGCATGAACAATGTGGAATCCGGTGGCGAAAACCCAACCGGCTTGGCTCCAGCCTAGAGGGCTTTGAATGTCACGAGAGACAGGGTTATGCTCGCCAATCCATTCAACCATCTGTGCAAGGCTAGAATCAGGCCATTCTTGGCTGGTAGGGATTAGGCTTAGGCCAGGAGCATGAACAGGATCCTCAAAGTATCTACTGAGTACCTGATAGAAATGAAGTACAGAGCTGCGGCGATAGATTTCTAACCCGTCTGGTGAGAATGACGAACGAGATCGTTGCTCTTGCGTGGTGCCGCTTGAAAGGAAGTAGCGCTCTTCGTGTGTAGGTTTCAGGGTTTCTGGATCGGTTTTGAATGCTTCAATAGGAACGAGTGCAGCTGATTCGCCGATGAGATTTAATTTGTCTTGGATCACTGAGGGAATCGCAATCGAAGTGTCTTCTGATTTATTCATACTATGAAAATATAGCGTAGATATGTCGTCCCAAAGCTTTGCTGCCAGCCTGGTTTGCCAAGGGAATGGGGCGGGGAATAGTGATTGGGCCTTCATTGCACTTTCCTTGTGTGATATCACAAATCGTACGTTTTTTACCTCGAGGTGCTGCCTAGCCTGGGTTTCGAACTATGGGCTTTCAATCGCAGCTATTTAGAGTAATCTTAAAGTGTCCCTGGACACCTCGAAAAAGATGTCAAAATAACGGTATATATAACGATCTTATGCCAAAGGCAAGCTAGTAAATGGCAGGACACTACTATCTCAAGTTGGACCAGTTCGAAGGCCCCCTCGATCTGCTACTTCATCTCATTAAGGTGAATGAAATCGATATCTTCAATATCGATATCTTTCTCTTAACGACTCAATATCTTCAGTATCTTAGAGCTATTCGTTACGACGATCTTAGTACTGCAGGAGAGTTTCTTGAGATGGCGGCAACCTTAGTCCACATCAAGACTAGAATGCTTCTCCCAAATACTGAAGGAGAAAATGGCGAAGACGAGCTTGAAGAGGAAGATCCTCGAAAGACTCTCCAAGAGAGGCTGATCGCTTACGAGCAGTTCAAAGGGGCCTCAGAGTTTTTAGGAGTTCGGCCTCGCTATGACCTAATTCTCAAAACATCCTATGAATCTGATCGATTAGCTCCGCAGTACGAACACATCGAAGCGCCTTTGGAAGGGGATTCAGCTTCACTTGTTATTCTTTACGAACAGATGTTAGCGAAGATGGCTGAACGCAAGCCGCCTGCGAAGGTTGAAGCTAAGATGCACATGGTCACCGTGGAACAGAAGATAGACGAGCTTTTGCACCTGATTGAAACGGTGAAGTTTGCATTGTTCCAAGGATTCTATAAAAAATTCAAGTCCCGCTATGAACTTGTGGTCTATATTCTAGCCGCGTTGGAGCTTTCGAAAGGCGGTAAAATAAGGATTTTGCAGCAGGATATCAATGGCCCTCTTTGGTTGTATCGCAGCGACTTTGATCGAGAGCAGCTTCCCATCGGTGCAGCATCGGAAACCTCGCAGTCAAGCTAAGCGAAAAAGGAGCACTGTGTGACAGAGAAGAAAGATGATCAAGAAAAGCAAGCCCCGATTCAAGAGTCTGAAGCAGATGAGTTTGAATTTGAAAGCGACGAAACTGAGCTTGATGGAGATGACTCAGAGCCGGATGAGGCTGAAGAAGCCTTAGCTTTTGCAATCGAGGATCACCCTGAGAGCGAAGTGATCGGCGAAGAAGACGACGATGAGGTAGACCATAGCTTTGAAGACCTTGATGATGAAGATAGCGAGGCTGAATCCGTAGCTCCTACTGATGATCCTATTAGTATCTTCGAGGATGATGATGAGGAACCGAAGCCCATTGCAAGCCATCAGCAGACGATGGACCCTGCTGGGTTAAATTTTGACGAGGAACTCACCTTAGAGGGACAAGTTGAGGCCGTAATCTTCGCTAGCGCGAAACCCCTTAAAATTCAGGATATTCTTGATATTGTTCAAGATGAAGATCAGAACTTGAAGCCGAAAGACATCGAGTCGGTCGTATCACAATTACAGAAGCTCTATGATGAACGATCTGGTGGCTTTACTCTGGTTCACGAAGCAGGCATTGGTTATCAATTTCAAACGGTAGTCGCAGCAAGCTATTTGATGGAAAAAATGTTTTCCTCAAGGCCTCGCCCCTTGTCGCGGGCCGCGCTTGAAACTCTTTCTATCATTGCCTATCGCCAGCCCGCGACGCGAGCAGAGATCGAATATATTCGGGGAGTTGACGCGGGCAGCATCATTAAAAACCTGATGGAGCGTGACCTGATTTCGTGCGTTGGGAGGAAAGAGGATGCTGGGCGACCTATGTTGTTTGGGACAACGGCTGAGTTTTTAAAGGTTTTCCGGATCGAGAGTCTTGATCAACTCCCGCCTCTCGCCTCGTTTCAACCGCCGGCAGAAACCGCCGAAGCGTCGCAAAAAGAGCCAGAAGATGCTGTTGATGTTGAGGGGTTCGTCGGTGATGACACACTTGAAGCCCCAGAAGTGTCTGAGGGCCTTGAGTCAGAGCCTGAAGACCATGAGCTAGAAGAAGAAGCTAGACCTTCAGAGTCAGAAGAACTAGATAGTGAAGACTCGTTTGAAGTGGACTTCGGCAGCGAAGAGCAGGATGTCATGCGGCCAGGCGCCGAGCATGGCCAAAATGAGCAAATTATGGAAGAAGATGATGGAACCCTTAAGAATACAGAAGTGGATATCTCAACTGGGCCTAGCATCCCGTCGCGAAGCGGAGAAGTGGATTCAGGAGGGGAGAGTTAGCATCAATGGACAGATTGTCCGTGAGCTAGGAACAAAAATAGACCCACAGCAAGATGAGCTGGCCATTGACGGCAAGCCGGTGGAGTCCAAGACACCTCCACTCGTTTACTGGATGCTAAACAAGCCAGACTTTTATTTAACGAGTCATAAGGGCGATGGTGGCAAGGATACGGTCTTCGATCTTCCTGTTTTAAAAAATGTTCCCTTTAAGCTGAATACCGTCGGCCGGCTTGACTATCGAACCGAAGGCTTGTTGTTGCTTTCAAACGATGGGGCGTTCATTCACCACCTGACACATCCCAAGTACAAGATGCCACGCCATTACTATGCTCTTGTGAATCAGAAGCTTAGCAAAGACCAAGAGGCTGAGATCAAAAAAGGGATCACACTCGATGACGGAAAGACGGGGCTTGTCGACATTCGTCATGCCCAGCGTATGAACCTTGGAAAGAGTCAGGGTAGCTGGTACTATCTCACGGTTCATGAGGGTCGCAACCGGCTGGTTCGACGGATATTTGAGCATTTTGATATCAAAGTTGTTCGCCTCATTCGCTTTGGCTTTGGCGATCTGAGACTCCCCGAAGATTTGAAGCCGGGTGAATACCGACAGTTAAGTTCGGAAGAGATTGCCAAGCTAAAGAAAGAGTCGCAGCAAATCTAGGAGGTCATATGAAACTAGGAACTGTCAAAAATGGAACTCGCGATGGTCAACTCGCGGTGATTTCAAAGTCAGGTGAAAGCTATACAACAGTCACAGATATTGCACCGACTCTACAATTTGCCTTAGATCATTGGGATCAAAAAGCTCCTCAGCTCGAAGCCATCTATCGTGATCTTAACGAAGGCAAGATATCTGGGCAGGAGGTTGAGCTTGCCAAGTTCATGGCTCCCCTTCCAAGAGCCTATGAGTGGATCGACGGTTCAGCCTACATCAATCATATAGTATTAGTTCGCAAGGCACGTGGTGCCAAGCCTCCCGAGACTCTAGAAACAGATCCGCTCGTCTATCAGGGTGGTTCAGGGGTTTTGCTGGGACCAACTGATGATATCAAGCTTGCCAACCCTGAATGGGGTTGTGACTTCGAGTCTGAAGTTTGTGTAGTTTTGGGAGATACTCCTCAGGGCGTGAAGCCTGAAGTGGCATCCAAGTATGTTAAGTTAATTGGGATTGTTAATGATGTATCACTCCGTAATCTGATCCCTGGTGAGCTGGCTAAGAACTTTGGTTTCTTTAACTCTAAGCCAGCCTCAGCTTTTGCACCTTTTTTCGTGACTCCCGATGAGCTGGGAGATGCTTGGCGAGAGGGGCGCGTTCATTTGCCACTCATCACTCATTACAAAGGTGAAAAGTACGGTGACCCAGATGCCGGTCCAGAAATGCACTTTTCTTTTTTCGACCTCGTCAGCCATATCACAAAAACGAGATCCTATACTGCGGGAACTATTTTAGGTAGCGGCACGGTCTCGAATGAGGATCGTGCCCGTGGCTCATCTTGTTTGGCAGAAAAGCGAATGATTGAAAAGATCGATGATGGGGAAATTAGAACCCCGTTTATGGTTGCTGGCGATACGATTCGCATTGAAATGCTCGATAAGAATGGGGCTTCGATCTTTGGAGCTATTGATCAAAAAGTGGTAGAGGGTTCCAACTGAATTGCAGAGGCCTCTCAGGCCTCTAATCCACTTCGATCGACCTTGTAAACAGTGGCTTGCTCCCGCGGCATGATAATCATATCGTCGATGTTGACGTGAGCGGGCCGCGAAGCGATAAAGCCAATACACTCAGCGATATCTTCAGCTGTGAGTGGTTGAAAGCCTTCATAAACTTTCTTAGCTGCATCTTCATCTCCTAGTCTTACCAATGAAAACTCTGTTTCCACCATACCAGGATCTACAGATGACACACGTATCTTGGTGCCGCTGAGTTCTAGCTTCAAAGTTTGATAGATTGCTTTGACGCTGTGCTTACTTGCGCAGTACGGACCACCACCTTCATAAACCTGATGGCCTGAGATTGAGCCAACAAAAATCAAGTGACCGCGCTGAGCCTGCTTCATCTTTGGAATAAACGCGCGGCAAACCCGTAGAACGCCCATCACATTTGTATCAAGAATGGTTTGCCAGTCTGAAATCTTGCCGTCGGCAATGTGATCGGTCCCTAAAACCAAGCCAGCATTGTTCACTAGGATGTCGGGGCTACCTAAGTCGGAGTTAACAGCATCGTAAAACTCGGTGACAGAACTGTCTTGCTGAACATCCAATGGCAGAACTGCAACACTTTCGGCTCCCAAATCGAGTAGCTGGCTGCGTAGGGCCTGGAGCCGTTCTATACGGCGTGCGCCGAGAGCAATCCGGCAGCCTTCTTGGGCAAAATACTGAGCTGTGGCTGAGCCGATGCCTGCAGACGCCCCGGTGATGCAGACAGACTTACCTTTAAGCTTCATTGGCTTCGTCCTTGCCTCGTTTGACAACCACCGATCGGTCGTTGCCTTCACCAGATGATATCGATTCAAAGCCTTGGGAAATTGCGTGCTTGTGTTGGAGGCGACGATAGAAACTGTTGGTCGGACTGAGCTTCACTTCGTTCAAGTTGGGGTCCTTTTTCAGCTTTTTCACCGCATTGTTCACATCGAGTAGCGCGCTTTTTTCTTTTTGCTCTGACGAGCCACGGCGATCACCTCCACCTTGGCCTCGTTTTTGGTTGCCTCGTGAGTTGCCCTTACGATTGCCGCCTTGGTTACCGCCACGTTCGTTTCGGTCGCGATTCGCTCCGGTGCGGGCGCGGTTACGAAACGAAGGTGCATATTTGCCAATTGGTGGCCGGCTGCCTATTTCCCAGGTTTTTTCTTCCTTTTCACCGTAGGCCCATTGGAGATAAGCCAACGTTTGCTTGGAGAACCCAGGGATGCTCTTTTTTAGAACCTTTTCAATCAAATTCCAAAGTTCATGGTTGGGGCGGGCTTCGTTGTAAACAAGGACTTCGTGGGTATTATCGTTTGCAACAAGGGTGCGTAAATCGAGCCCAATAAAGACCACACCAGGAATGATGCCGTTAATGTTGCTCAGATTGAGAGTATTTTCAGTGATGAGATAATTAAATGTTTCGGTATACCATTTGAGGCAGGCCTGCATTTGTTCTTCGAGGGTGCCTAGGTTGGCGAGTTTACCTGTTTCTCCTTCGAAGTACTCAACTAAGGCTGGCCAACGTTCTGAACCCAATGATCTATGAGGCGTAGCCTTGCAGGTTTGCTCAAATTCAAAACAAGAATACAGAAAATAATCAAGTTTTACCGAATTGGACCGTTTATTTGGACTTTGCGTGTTAATGGCTTGCCTCGACGTAAATGAGTTTGTGTGACGCGATTCGTGTACTCTTATTATATTCCATCAGGGGGCTGAGAAGAAGAATTCTTAGGCCTCCCCCAAGTTTGGGTGGAGGGGTGAGCCTAGACTCGAATGCGTCTGGCTAGGCTTAGTACTCTTGAACTGGCTTGGGAAAGCTCTTCAACTTCAGTCCACTGCTGCCCTTCTCGCTGCATTGTATACGCCATTAATTCATGATCACCTTCAAAGGCGTCAATGATGATGGCAATGGCGGCTTTCTGGTCGTTGGTTTTCAGAAGGTCCTTCGCTTTATTAAGGTCTACGATAGCTTCATGCTCGCCCTGTCCCTCTAGCAAGAGACAAAGTTTGTCGATTGCTTGCATAAGAGATTTCGCAGTTTCGTTTCGATCTCGTTTAATGACTGTCATATGTAGAACTAAACCTTTAAGGAGAGTTTAGGGTGGATACGGAATTCGAGAACTCGATAGTAAAAGAAGACGTATCAAAAATCAATTCTTACCCGCATATTTTTTTATAAAAAAACGTTGACATCAAAAGGGCTCGCCTGTACATACTTTAATCCCACGGAGATGAGACGGGCTCTTAGCTCAGCTGGTAGAGCAGCACACTTTTAATGTGCGGGTCGATGGTTCGAATCCATCAGGGCTCACCATCCCGTGGGGAAAAATGTCCCTATCGTCTAGCCTGGCCCAGGACACCGCCCTTTCACGGCGGCGACGCGGGTTCAAATCCCGCTGGGGACGCCACCCTCTCTTCACTTGTCTTTATTCCCTACAATCGATAAAAAGTCACTTGTTTTGTAATAGATTCCTTGTATTTTCTAGTGTCGTATACCGTCTCTTATCCGGGGTTTTTGATGCTGCATAGTATCTATATTCGAGGTCTCGCTGTAATTGATGAGCTCAGTATCGAGTTCTCATCCCAACTAAATGTGATCACTGGTGAAACTGGTGCCGGTAAGTCTATTCTGATCAAGGCCCTTAGTTTGATTCTTGGTGGCAAGGGGAGCCCTGATGTGGTTCGCAAGGGGATGGATCAAGCCGTTGTGTCGGCTGTATTCCAGCTACCGGCAGATCATCAGGCTTTCGAGCAACTGACAGCATCCGGGCTCCCGATGCCATCGGAAGAGTCGGACCTTATTCTCAGGCGACAGATTAGCACCAAGGGGCGAAGTCAGGCATGGATTAACGATGTGCCGGTTACCTTATCGATCTTAAAATCTGTCGGTATTCATCTCATTGATGTCTTCGGCCAGCATGATAACCACAAGTTGCTTGACCCACAGTACCACAGTCACTACCTCGACCAATTTCTCAGCCAAAACGAGATTGTGAAGCGCTATCAGAAAGACTACCAAAGACTCTCAGCCGATGTTCGAAACCTACGAAAAGCCATAGAACACTATCAGACGAAACTGCGAGACAGAGATTACATCGAGTTTCGGAAGGCGGAGCTCGATCAATTAGATCCCACCACCGAGAACTACTATGAATCGCGTGATTTTTTAGTCAACTCAAAGGCTGGAATCGCGCAGCATGAAGCCTTGCGTTGTGTAGAAGACATTATGGACCGTGGTTTTCAAGGAAAAATGCTGGCAGAAGCGTTTCAAGAAATCATTCGTCATCTGCAAAAATTTTCAGACGACCACTTTCTCTTGGAGCAGGCGCACAACATTGAGGAGCAGCTCAATCAGTACAGTTTTGAAGTAGGCAAAGAAATTGGCAAAACTGATGTCAACGAGCGCGATATCGAGTTAGCGAAAGATCGATTGAATCGCTACCATGAACTGTTTCATAAGCTCAATGTCCGCGATATCGAAGGCCTGATGGCAAACTACGAGCAGCTCTGCAGCGAGCTTGATTTCCTTGACAGTGGAGCTAGCGAAATCAATCAAAACTTGAAGTTGATTGCACAGCAGGCTGAGTCATTGCAAAAATTGGGGACGCGCCTTTCTCAGTATCGTCAGAAAGCCTTTCAAAGAATCCATCGTCAAATTAAACAGGAGCTTACTCAGCTTAACATGAAAGGGGCTGAGCTGACTTTGCAAATGCTGCCTTGGGAGTACAAAAGCCCCAGTCTTGATGCATCCTGGTTCACAGATGAGCAGAGGGAGCTTTGGGCTATGGTACAAGATGTCATGAGTCAGTGCGGCCCGGACGGTATGGAGCGTGTGCAGTTTCTCCTGCAGTCTAACCCAGGTGACGAACCAAAGCCTCTATCGAAGATCGCCTCAGGGGGAGAAATATCTAGGATCATGCTTGGAATTAAAAAGGTTCTGTCTGAAGGTGCTCATACCTGCGTGATGGTCTTTGATGAAATCGATACGGGTATTTCCGGTCAAACAGCGAATATTGTAGGGGCGAAGCTGTCAGAAATATCGAAGCGCTTTCAAGTTATCTGCATCTCTCACCTGCCTCAGGTGGCGGTGTATGGCGATTGCCACTTCAAAGTTTCTAAGTCTATTGTGAAGGGGCGGGCTGAATCTAAGATTAGTCGGATGAACCGCGAGCAATGCCTCGAAGAAGTGGCCCGGCTTCTTTCTTCCGGAGAGATTACGAAGTCGAGTCTTCAGAACGCTCGGGACTTGTTTAAGGTAAGTCAACGGGGACTTCACTGAAACTCAATGGGAATAATGGTTTGGCTTAGGTGCTTATGTTTGCTGGATTCGGTTGGCTGTGGTCGATCGTCACGGCGAGCTTGGGCTTTTCTGATTTTCTTAAGTCTTTTCTCGGAAACGTATACCTTATAAGAAACCTCTGGGATTTTACCTTGTTCAATGAAAATCGAACGTCGTACCCGGCGTCGCTCGTAGTCCTGCGAGTACAAGGAAATATACTGATCTAAAAAGTACTTACCTTCGACAAGAGGTACGGTGATCTCGCGATCCAGAGGCAAGTCAAGGGTATGGCCGATCATCGGCAAACCCGCTGCTTCAATCCTCGCAAGGTCTGTGTATTGACTCGCTCGATAAAAATGCTTTGGAGTCAGTTTAATGAGACCGATTTTCAAGCGAAAATCTGTTCTATCATCTTTCAACTGATAGCGAATATCCCGTGAGCCTTGGATGCTAACCCAGACATTGGTTTCGAAAAATAAGATAGGCACATCAGCGATGCCCTCGGTGAAAGCATAGGGTTTCTCTCCTTCGTAGAGAAATATCTCTCGCCTGCCGAGACAGTTCCAATCCCAAGGCGGGCAGTCACTCTCTACCGTCACGGAGCGGGCTTTCTTTTCTACGAGTTGATTGGCAACGAAGTCCACTTCAACCGATGTGATAGAGCTATTCAGTTTTAAAGTTCCTTTGCCTGGCAGAACGGGATAAGTCTCGTTAAGGTCAAGCCAGTGATGCTCATTGAGAGCGACATAGAGTGGTGTTCCAAGGATATTTGACGATAAGTCGATATTGAGGTCATGACTGGTCGAGACTCGAACAAAGCCTGGGTCGATTCGCAAGCTTTCCCCTTGTTTGAGAGTGACCTCCCGACGAGTTCCATTTACCTCTACAATATATCGACCAGGGAGTAAGTAGAGCCAGTGGCCAAATTCCTGGTTTTCCGTGACTGAAATCAAGTTGTCAGCTGGCGACACAAAGTAGAGTGT
The DNA here is from genome assembly GCF_900177345.1 of Pseudobacteriovorax antillogorgiicola. Lineage (NCBI taxonomy): Bacteria > Pseudomonadati > Bdellovibrionota > Oligoflexia > Oligoflexales > Pseudobacteriovoracaceae > Pseudobacteriovorax > Pseudobacteriovorax antillogorgiicola. The sequence goes on along the minus strand of NZ_FWZT01000001.1, from coordinate 307,829 downwards.
TTTAGGCTTCATGCCGTCGAAGCCATTGAGCTGAATCGCCGAAAGATCGTAGGAGAGCTCTTTTGGTTGTTTGGGCTGTTCCATGATCTTAAAGTCAATCCGCAAGGGGACCATTCCCACAAGTAAGTCTCGTTTGCCATGAAGGATGTTCAGTTGGTAGCGGTTCCGGATATTCTGTCGAGACTTGGTTTTAGAAAAGCGATCGCACTGAACCGAAAATTTATCGTCGGGCTGAGTCTCGTGAGGAGGAACGAACTTAACGGAGTGCGCGGTGAGTTCATGCGTGTCGTTATGACTAATGTTAACCATTTTATGAGAACAGTCAGCTAAGATGAGATAGGTGCCAACGAGGAGCTCGGTTGGTTGGTTGAAGGAACCAATCTCTTCGGCCACAAATTGAAGGGGAGCTTCGCCAGCAACACGATAAATTTCGTAGGTCCCACCCGTAGGTGCCTTGACGAGAAGCAGGCCAGTAGGTTTTTTTTCCTCACATGAGCTACTCAGGACTCCACTCAAAAGAAATGAAAATAGGAGCCAAAGCGACTTCATGTCAACATATCCCTTCTTGTGTTCTAACCAGAAGCAACCAGAGGAAGTTCCAGCTTTCAATCCATGCCACAGTCTTTGATACTTAAACCAAAGGTCGATCTGGTGCAATGAGCTTATAAGCTCACTGTCGTTGAAACGCCAAGTTGACTGTATTGGAATGTTCCGGCACCCAGGGATAAGAATGCTCCAAGCCAGACCTTCGAACTTACGAGCCATTGAGCTCCCCCTCCTAGCGAGATGGCAGCGCCAGACTCCTCAGGGTCCTCAGTGCTGGTGAGAGTTCCAGTAGGCTTTAGTGACGAGCTTGCTAGGCCGAGAGCACCATGAGCTGTGATATGAAGTTTGGAGGCAAGAACGTAGCGGGCTGAGGCCCCAAAAAGGTGTTGCTCCACGACTCCCTTATATTGATTGGCATTTTCAGTAACAATGATGTCTACCGGAACAAAACGATAGGTGCCATAGAGTTGAACTCTGTCGCCCATGATTTTCATGAATCTCACGCCAAGCTCAAAATCCCCTGAAAAACCTGTATCCCAGCTACCGCCGGAGCCCTTTAAGCTGGCGAATCCAAAACCGAGACCCAGGTAAAACTCGCCATCACCGGTGGGCTCTTTTTTTTCTACTTCTTTTTTGATCTCCTGCTGCTTGTCTTTCTTGGGTTCTACTTCTTTGCCTTCTAGCTTTTTATCAACCGCTTCTTTTACTTGATCGATGGTTTCTTTCGCTTTTTCAATGGTTTCTGAGTCGGGTTTTAGATCTTTTAAGCCTTTGGCAAGGAGAGCCGGGCTCACCAAGGCAAAGGAGATAGATATAATCATAGTTTTAAACATGGAGATGGTCCTCACCGTTAGAATAATAGTTTTATTTGGAGCGCATAACGGCGGCTAGGTTGGTACCCAGCGACCGAACCGATTTCTTCCGCATATGTGACGAGCCTCAAGTTAATGATGCCGACGTCTAACTGGAGTCCTGCCGTGGGGTACCCTTTGTAGAGACCTCCTTGGACTTTGAAGAATTGTCCATAACCATATTCTACGCCAAGCTGAAGCTTCTGAGAGAAGGAGTAAGGGTGATTGATCGAGTGCATATCGATGGCTGTCGTAACGTAGGAACGATTTTTTTTGTATGGCTTAAGGCTAAGCCCCACGTTGACACTGGGAAGCACTACAGGTGGTGCCCCTAAGGCTTCTCCGGAGATATTGGCTTCTTCGTAGGCTGTGCCGCCAAAGTCGGTGATACTCAGGCCGATCGTAGGCTCCAGCGTTTTAGTCGGGGTAAACAGAAGCCCAAAGTCAGTCCCGACGCCGAGGCCCCCTAGGACGAAGTCCGATAGCTCTTGCGTGTCATCGTTGGTAGTGTCGGAGTCATTATTGTCGCCTAAGGCCTCGATATCTTCCATGCTAAACTCCCGGTCGACACCTCCGAAGGCGCGGGCTTTTATAGAAAACCCAAGGCTCAGGCGATCGTCTAGGAGGTTAAACGCAAATGAGAATGGCATAATCACGGTCACCCCTGACTGAACATCCACCGATATATCGCGATGAAAGATCATGGAAAGTTCTACATCGACCCCAAGCCCGAAGCCAAAGTTGCGAAACACCAAGTGAGGGGTGAGATTGAGTCCGAACATCTGGCTTTCACCGGTATTCTTTTCGATGAGCTCAAGGGTTTCGCTCGTTCCACCCAAGTCTTGAAAGTCTTCCACGAGGCCTTGTGCCTCAGCCGACCACTTCAATGTTGGGTTAATGAGTTCAGCGTCCCAGGTATCCAGGCGAGCCAGGCCCGCGGGATTATAGAACAAAGCATTGAAATCGTCGGCCACAGCTACAAACGCATTCCCCATCCCTAACGGCCTGAGTCCGTAATGAGTCCAGGCTGGTTGCTGTTTTGCGATGAGTGTGGGACCAAAGAACAAGGTTATAAGCGTCAAAGTGACGCTAATAAAAATTCGCATACCTGCTCCCCAGAAGGAATCGGGCCCTCGATGGCAAGGGATTATTTTTGGTGATAATTTCCATTAAATATATCATATCGTCGGCCTTAATCCAAAGCCATCGAGACGAGGTAAGTTTTAAGGCTGAGAGAAAATAGATATTTTCCCTGGTGGAAAAAAGTTATATCAGTGAAGGGTATCAGTTGATCCTAGCCCGAAGCGTGCTACACTCATGAAACTGGTACCAAAATTACGTATGACTTTGTTAGGAGAGTAGGAACCATGTCGAAGCCGGATGTGGCTGCTGAACGAAAAGACCAGATTGTACGAGCGACTGTCGAGTGTATTACTAAGCATGGTTATCATAACTTTTCTATGCAAGATGTTGCCCGAACTGCTGGCGTCAGTAAAGGAATTATTCATTACTACTTCTTGAACAAAGATGACTTGATGATGTCGGTGTTGGATCGCGTCGCGGGGGACATCGAGGGAGTCCTCGCTGAAGATATGAAGTCCATAGACGATCCGATCAAGAAGCTTGAGATCTTTATGTCGGTGAGCTTCGATGTGGTTCGAAGCACCAAAGAATACTATCAGGTGAACATGGATTTCTGGACGCAGATCAACCAGAAGAAAGAAGTCCGTCAGGTCATCTCTCGCCACTACGCGAAGTTCCGGGACACATGTGCGAGCGTCATCTCTGAGGGGGTCAATGCTGGTGTGTTTAAGAATGTTGATTCTCATATCTATGCATCTTTTATCGTTTCGGTCATTGATGGTCTCAGTTTGCAGTGGCTCTTTGATGAGAATGTGTTCGATTACGATGAGATGATCAAAACGGCGAAGGATATGATTCTTAAGGGACTTGTTTCTTAGTCTTGCGGCCCTACCTTCAAGTAAACCCCTCCTGATTTACAAGAGATCGAGTCGCATTTCTGATATGATTTAGGGTAAATTCATGCGACGGAGGTTTATCTTGGCTCAGCAGCCTGACCAATCGATCCCCATCGAAATAGCTATCAGAGATCTAAAGTCTAGAACGATCGATGAAAAAAAAGTCGATGCCTACTTGGATGTTCTCGAAGAGTATGAATGCTGGAAGCCGTTGTTTCGGCTTCTATTTGCGAAGATTAAAGATAGCGCTCGTCGCAGAGCCAGAGATTACGTGCGTCTGGCTCGTATCTATGCTATTTGCCTAGAGGATACCCCTAAAGTTGCTGAAACCTGCCGCGATTTAGTCAAAAATCATAGGCTCTCATACCAAGAGTTTCGTCAGAAAGTTTTGGTGAAGCTTTTGGGCGAAGACGATTTTGGGAAAGAGGCTCAAATTCTTGAGAGCATCAAACCTGTACTTACCACTCAAGATGAAAAAATCGCCTGTACCGAACGTCTTTGTTTAATCTACGAGAAGAAGAAGTACGATGAAGATGGGTTGAATCGTAGCTACGAAGCACTGATTAAGTTAGATCAAAATAATTTGAAAGCTTTACGCTATTTTAAAGCTGTCTATACCCAGAACCAGGCTTGGGAAAACGTGGTGGAGGTGCTGAAAAAGCTCTATAAGGGGGCAAAACATGTCAATGATGGTTATCGCATCGCGCAAGAGCTGGCTACGGTATATCTGTTTCAGATGGATCTTCCTGAGCAGTCCATCTCTGTTCTAGAAAAATATTGCAAAGACAGTCCATTGGATACCTCCTCCATTCACTATGAAGCCTATTATCGGCTCAAGAACTGGAAGGGCTGCCTGGAAGTTTTGGAGTCTTATTTACCCAAAGTTGAGGGTAATACAAATAGGGCTATTATCTACCTGAAAATAGGAGAACTTCAGGAGCTTATTGGCGAGCAAGAGAGGGCGTTGGAGTCGTATCGTGTGAGTGCTGAAGCCCAGCCTAGAATTCTAGAGCCCCTCGAAAATATGGTAGAGATTCATATTCACAACCAGAACTGGAAGCAAGTGGTAGAATGCTTACAGCTCATGAAGTCGCAAGTGGATGAAGAGCAGTTGAAGGAACGATTGCAAGAGGCGGTGACGCGACTAGAAGGTGAGATTAGTCACGGATGAAGGGCTTTTCGGAACTAGGTCTTGAGACTATAGAGCTTGATTTGGTGGGAATTCGCTACTTGCGCGCCCCTCAGGGCTCGTTTCCCAAGAAACTTGATGAATATAAGTATCTAAGTTCATTGGCGTTTGGTCTGGTAGATGACAGCGCTAGCAACTATCATTGGATCTCTTTGGTTCAAGAATATCAGGAGCCGACCCAGTTGGTTAGACACTTTCGAAGTTACGAACAGTGGGATACTCACCGACTTGATGTTTTTCACCTGTTAGCTCGTGCTAGCCAATCTCCCATGATATTCACCGTAGCCAATTCAGAAAAGGTTCGAGGGCAGTCAGCCACACTGAAGCATCAAGATACACTTTCCAGTTTTTTTAACACAACTATGGATAACCCTAATCGAGGCCCCCGTTCCCTATTTTCTGTGGGTGGAGAGATTTTTCAAGGGACAGATGGCCATTTTTATGACCTTGAAGAGTCGGTGAAGCTCGGTAGCTCGGCGTATGGGCGACAATCAGGGCAACTGCTCGGCGGTGCTAGCTTGCGGCCAGGAAAGGGTGTAAACATTCGCCGCCTACGCGTTCGTGCGGAGCCTCAAAGGCAATATAGCTATGATTTTTTTAAAAGCTTTCCAAGCTATCTTGAAGAGGCCATTGCACAGTACTGCCGCCGGGGGGCGACTGTGATTCTGGACTCAGACGACTTGTCTCTGCTTGCTTGCCTTCATAACTTGATTTACCCATCCCGCATCACGAATCTCAGTGTTCCGCAATTCTACTACGGCTACCACAGCTTAGGCTCTTTAATGAACTGCTTACACTTAGCTATAGAGAGTGGAAACTCTGATGTAGTTTGGGTTCACTGCCATAGCACGGGAGACATTGATATTGCATTCCTCTCAAAAGGATCAAGTTAAATTGGGCTATCTCGTGGTAGAGCTTGATGGAGCGATTCATCTCTTGAGCCGGGGAGGGCGACCGACTCTTGATAAACTCTATCAGCTGGCTTTATCGCTATACCGACAAGAGCAAGATCCCACAACGGTTTTGCTGTTGCAAAATGGTCCAGCTCAGGCATTTTCTCATGAATTTATTAAGGAAATTCGGCTCGATACTTATCTGGACGAGCTTCGATTTTCTGTCTACAAACTGAGATTTATTTGTCGTGCCATGATCAAGTCTTCGTCACGTTGGATATACTGCTGCCACGAAGACTGCCTATCGACTTTTGCTGAGCTAGCCATGGCCTGCGATCACTTTATTTCCTTTCGCGTTCCTATAAACTTTGGTTTTCCCGAGATCCGAGCACGGATCTTCCCCTTGGCTGGAGTTTTTGAACGTGCCTATTTTCGCAGCCATAAACTCATGGAGCAATGGGAGACAAAGCCTGTGAGGCTTCTTGACGAAGCTGGTACCATTGGCCCTCAAGTGATGATACATGCCGAAGACTGGATCGATTCTGCTAAAAATTGGGTTGAAAGCCATAGCTTTCCTACAAAAGAGCCTTTTAAAGGACCCGATGTTCTGCTTGATTTTTATCTCGATTGCTTGGATCGGCTTCCGCCTTTGCAATCAGAGTTAGAGTCAGCAGATCATTGGTCAAGTGCCCTGCTGCGCCTGAAGCGAAGCCAGGATCGGCTTGATACTGCTCGATGGATGGTGGACAGTAGTGCTTGCTTTCTGTTTACCAATTACTTTATGAGAACGGTAGAAAAGCCTAGGGTGATTCCAGCTCATCCCGCCAGAGTCTTCAACGAACAAGTGATTTATTTGGATGTGAACCAAAGACCAGCCCCCGTGGTGTCTTTGGTGTCATTGTTGGAGCATGGCTGGTCGGTTGTCATCATTGCCAGCCAAAGATCAAAGTTGAAGCGATCTTTAGACTCTCTCTACAAAGGGGTGGAGAGGCAGGGGCAGCCTCGTTTGCTCGATCTTTGGCGGCATCAAGTGACGTGGGCGGAAAAGAGGCGTCAGCCTTATATGGATTGGGTTGCTTGGCAGGACGATGGCACGCTTTCGGTCTCTATTCTGGGGCAAACCTGGTCTGCACTCACGCTCTCTGAAGAAAGAAATCGCTCGATCACTGTAGAAATGCGAAGGAATGAGTCTTTTGATCAGGAGTTTTTGGAAATTTGTGGCTTTCGCATGATTCTATCCCCAGGCGAAACTTATCTGTCAGATTTCTTAAGAAGTTGGGCGCTTGAAGAATTGATTCGGGTGTCATCTGGATTCCGAGGCGGCATCGAGCAAATTTTGAAGCTAGCAAAAGACTATGGCTGGCGGTTCTTAGCTTCGACAGAGATGTGGGAAAGCTTCCTTACGGTGCGATCTAAACGAGACGTTTGCTCATCTTTAGGAGGCAAGGTTCTTGACTCTCGCCATCTCGCCATTGGCTCTTGGCGAGATGTCAAGGTGGAGTCGACTCGCAATCAAGGGCAAGAACCGCAACTCTATGGTGAGAATATCAACCTGCACTTTGAAATGTTTGCGATGCTTATGTTTGCGACGGTAAAGAGGGAGTTTCAATCGGATGCCCATCAGGATATTGGGGTGCTTATTGGCGCATCTCTCGGAATGCCTTATGGCAGCTGCTTACCCCACCTAAGCCATTATGATAGTGGAGTGCGTCGGCCTATTTACTACCTCGAGCAAAATTGGCCGGAATGTTGTAATGACATCCGAGATCACTTCTGCTAGGACACTCTTTCATTGTGGTAAAACTGCAACACACCTTGCCGAGGTAATGTTGCAAGATCACCACAGAAAATCCTGTAGTGCCTCGACTTGCAGAGAAGTTGAAATAATTACAGTATATTATATAATTATCACAGTGGCATGAGGATTGCATCATACCTAGGGTTCTTACTTTTTGGATAGAGACAAGGTAGCATTCATGGGAATTATGACGAAACAGACTAGCATCCAATCCAAAGTTCGGTTCACCGGCAAGGGGCTTCACTGTGGACGAATTGTTCATCTTGATGTTCTTCCTGCGAAAGCTGATACAGGGATCGTTTTCCATCGCAATGACGACCCAGCAGCTGAACCTATCCAAGCTCACGCATTTAATATTACCTCGACGGCACTCTCCACGACTATCGGACTAGGCCCGTCTTCAGTTTCTACGATCGAGCACTTGATGGCTGCATTTGCAGGCCTAGGGATATCAAACGCAATTGTGAGGCTCAATGCGCCAGAGGTTCCCATTATGGATGGAAGCTCAAAGCCGTTTGTAAAAAAATTGATGACTGCCGGTATTCGCGAGTTAGATAAGGCACAAAAGATTTG